>NZ_NWQG01000138.1:0-2923 GCF_002529485.1 Mesorhizobium sanjuanii | reverse complement strand
CGCAGCGCCCAGCGCCAATTCCTCCGGCAAGATCAGCGCCACGACCGCCGAGGCCGTGGCAGCCGATCTTGGCTCCAAGATCAAATTGGTGGTCGATGGCGGCGCGACGCCGGTTGGATTGGAATCGACGATCGTCAAGGTTGAAGGCGCAAGATTGCGGCTCCTGAGGCCGGGCGGTATTGCCGCCGGCGACATCGAGGCAGTCGCCGGCACGGCGCTGCTGCGCGGCGCCGAAGGCATCGAGGCGCCAGGCATGCTGGCCTCGCACTACGCGCCGGGCGCTGCGGTGCGCGTCAACGCCGGGAAGATCGCCAAGGGCGAAGCCTTGCTGGCCTTCGGCGGCCACCGTGCTGAGGGCTGGCAAGGCGCTGCCGCCCTGCGCAACCTGTCGGTGTCAGGCGATCTGCGCGAGGCGGCGAGCAACCTTTTTGCCCATATGCAGGATCTCGATCGCAGCGGTGCCAAGACCATCGCCGTCGAGCCTATCCCATTCGACGGGCTGGGCGAGGCGATCAACGACCGGCTATCGCGCGCCGCCGCCCCTCGTGACCGGGCCGCCACGCGTGACCGGGCCGCCACGCGTGACCGGGCCGCCACGCGTGACAAGATCGACACAGGGCAATAGTTTCCACCCATGAACGACATGTCCCAAGACCTCGACGCCGCCCTCATCGACCGCTTCGCGACAATCGTCGGCGACAGATATGCGCTTCGCGACCAGCAGGATATCGCGCCTTTCCTCACCGAGCGGCGCGGCCTGTGGCATGGCAGGACGGCGCTGGTGCTGAGGCCCGGCAGTGTCGACGAAGTCAGCCGCATCATGAAGCTGGCAAGCGAGACCGGCACGCCGATCGTGCCGCAAAGCGGCAATACCGGGCTGGTCGGCGCTCAGGTGCCGGATGCTTCCGGCCGCGAGATCGTGCTGTCGCTGTCCAGGCTGAACCGCATCCGCGAGATCGACGTCTTGTCCAACACGGTCACTGTCGAGGCAGGCGTCATCCTGCAGACCTTGCAGGAGGCGGCCGATGCCGCCGACCGGCTGTTTCCGCTGTCGCTCGCCGCGCAGGGTTCCTGCCAGATTGGCGGCAACCTCTCCTCCAATGCCGGCGGCACCGGCGTGCTTGCCTATGGCAATGCGCGTGAGCTCTGTCTCGGCGTCGAAGTGGTGCTGCCGACCGGCGAGGTGTTCGACGATCTGCGCAAGCTGAAGAAGGACAATACCGGCTACGATCTGAAGAACCTGTTCGTCGGCGCCGAGGGTACGCTTGGCATCATCACTGCCGCCGTGCTCAAGCTTTTCCCCAAGCCGAAGGGGCGGGAAGTGGCTTTTGTCGGAATGTCGTCGCCCGAGGCGGCACTCTCCCTGTTCAGCCTGGCCATGGACCGCGCCGGCGCCGCGCTCACTGCCTTCGAGCTGATCGGCCAGAGGCCCCACGATTTCACGCTTGCGCATGCCCAAGGTGTGGTGCGCCCACTGGCCGAGGATTGGCCGTGGTATGTGCTGATGCAGATCTCATCCGGGCGCTCGGCGGAGGATGCACGGGCGCTGATCGAGGAGGTGCTGTCGGAAGGCCTCGAGCAGGAGATCGTCGGCGATGCGGTGATTGCGGCGAGCATCGCGCAGGGCGACGCTTTCTGGAATTTCCGCGAGGTTCTGCCCGATGCGCAAAAGCCCGAGGGCGCCTCGATCAAGCACGACATCTCGGTGCCGGTGGCCTCCATCCCGTCATTCATCGACAAGGCGGCTGGCGCGGTGCAATCCGTCAGCCCGGGTGCCCGCGTGGTCTGCTTCGGCCACATGGGCGACGGCAACCTCCACTACAACATCTCCCGGCCAGTCGATGGCGATGACGAGGCGTTCCTCGGCCTGTACCACGCCATGAACCACGCCGTGCACGATGTCGTGCGCAGCTTTCACGGCTCGATCTCCGCCGAGCACGGCATCGGCCAGTTGAAGCGAGACGAACTGATCGCCACGGCGCCGCCGATGGCCATCGATCTGATGCGCCGGGTGAAGGCGGCCTTCGACCCGGCCGGCATCATGAATCCCGGTAAGGTTATCTGATCCTTTCCCGAGCGCGAGCCCGGTGGCATTCCGATAACCATCGCCTGCGATCAGCAAAATTTAACTGACTTTCTTAAGCGCAGCGGTAAGAAGCGCGCGCTAATGTTTCTCCACAACGAGGCTGGACAAACCGGCCCGGAGAGAACCGCAAGCCGGCTCTCAGGAGAGACAGGAAAGGCAATCTATGAACATCGGACTGAAGCCAGTCTGGGCCGGGTGCAATATGCGCCTCGACCCATTCCGCCTGCCGCAGGTGGCAAGCTACGCCACCCGCGACGACTATGGCGACGTTACCTTCACCATCGACCAGCGTGGCGCCGTCATTCGCCGCACGCTGGAGATGAGCGGCGTGCCGGCGATCATCGCTCTGCCCGCCAACGCGTTTCGCGGCGTGGCCGCCCGCGCGATGGAGGATCCGGATGGCAATGTCACGGTGACCCTGGAGCTCCTGCACAATGATCCCATGTTGTCGGTGCCGCTGCTGGTGGCCGACGATCTCGACGATGTCGCCGCCGACTGGCGCGCCTGGGCCGACGCCTATCGCCTGCCGATGCTGTTGATCGAAGCGGACGGCATTGCCCGCACGCTGGAGGAATCGCTTGGCGCCGCCATCAAGACGCTGCCGGCGCAGGACCGCCGCAAGGGCCGCGTCTCGACCACGCGCCGCCCACGTTTCCTCGCCCGCCGTCGGGCCGGCGACCTCGGCCTCAGGCTGGTCATCGGCGGCGAGGAAATCATCTCACGCGACGAATAGACGATTTCGATGGGTTCCAATTCAACCGGCGTCCGGGTTGTTTTTCCCTGAAGTGCCTCGTGGTCCAGCTGGGTGGTATTGTCTCAAGCTGAAGATCTCAAGGG
>NZ_NWQG01000137.1:0-19230 GCF_002529485.1 Mesorhizobium sanjuanii | reverse complement strand
GCCGAGGCCAAATGTGGAAGCCATCGAATACGCCACTATCCCAATCGCCAAGTAACTGTCGTCGCCCGAAGGCAAAAGGTCTGCGAAGGAGCCAAAAGCGACCAGCCAACCTGCCACAAAGAGCCCGATCATTGCTCCCGTCGCAAGATTTTTAATCACAAATACCACCAGTTGAGGCATCAATCGCGCTCCCACCTTGCCTGCTGGCGCTTACGGAGCTGGGCTCGGTCAAAGCGCTTCAGCGCGGCTTCGAGCACCGTACGGCGGCTTCCATATCGCCTCATAAGGGTGTGCACCTGGGCGGCCGTGATGCCGTTTTGCCTCGCGAAACACTCAATCACATAAGGCTCGCTTCCCGACAGGAGATCTCTGTCACGAGCATGGCGCATATCAATCTCGTAAGTCATCCTTACTGCCTTGAGGCTAGTTCACCGATTGCTTGATTAACGCAAGACATTGGATTCGGTTGCCCGTCACGTCTTGCCTGGGGTCAGTTCCCTGGTGAACTGCCTGGATGTGTCGATGCATGCGGCTGATGGGATCTTCGCGCGCTGCTAGACGAGCGGCTTCAGCGCCACCCACATCGCGCCACCGATCAGGCCGAGAAAGATCAGCCAGCCGACCTGGTTGTTCGACTGGAACAGCTTGAGGCACTGGTCCGGATCGTCGATGTCCAGCCTGGCGATCTGCCGCGCCATATGGGCGCCGGCGGCGATCAGCCCGGCCAGCGCCGGCACCGGCGCCTGCGCCGAGGCGAAGGCGATGGCGAAGCAGACCAGCGCGCCGCCATAGAGCCCCACGAGCCAGGTCTTGGTGTTTTCGCCGAACAGGCGCGCGGTCGAGCGCACGCCGACGATGGCGTCGTCCTCCTTGTCCTGATGCGCGTAGATCGTGTCGTAGCCGATCACCCACAGGATCGAGCCGATATAGAGCATGATGGCCGGGCCATCGAGATCGCCGAACTCGACCGCCCATCCCATCAGCGCACCCCAGGAAAAGGCAAGGCCGAGAACCAGTTGCGGCCAGTTGGTGAATCGCTTCATGAATGGGTAGACGGCGACGATGACGAGCGAAACGATGCCGAGCGGGATGGCGAAGGCGTTGAACTGCAAAAGCACCGCCAGCCCGACCAGTGCCTGAAGGGCGACAAACGCCCAAGCCTGCCGGCGCGTGATCTTTCCCGCCGGCAATGGCCGCGAACGCGTGCGTTCCACCTGGTTGTCGATGTCCTCGTCGACCACGTCGTTATAGGTGCAGCCGGCGCCACGCATGGCGATGGCGCCGATCAGGAACAGCAGGAGATACCACGGCGCCGGCAACAGCGTCAGCAGTGGATCCGAGGGGCGGGGATAGGCGCTCGCGGCAAGGGCTGCCGACCACCAGCACGGCCACAGCAGCAGCTGCCAGCCTATCGGCCGGTCCCACCTTGCAAGCTGCGCATAGGGCCACAGCCAGCGCGGCAGCACCCGATAGACCCAATGGCCGCTCGGCGCATCGGCGACGCGTCCCTGGGCTGCTTTCGATTGGATGTTTTCCATCCCGCTGAAGTGGCAGCAGCGATGAAAGCCGTCAAGCGTCAAGCCGAATGGCCATGATGTGAAACATCGTTACGGCCATCCTCTCGCAACGAGCGCCAGCGCCGCATTCGACGGCTGCTGATCGATGTTTACCTGTCGTGCACCGACTGCGATAGTTGGCCATCCCCCGTAGGAGAACGCGATGGCCTCCCAGCATGAGATCGACGCCGAAACCATAGAAGACTATCAGCGCGATGGCGCCGTCTGCATCCGCGGTGCTTTCAAGGATTGGGTCGACACGATTGCCGCCGGCATCGAGCGCAACATCGAGAACCGCAGCGCCACCGCTTCCGATATCGCCAATGGCCGCGGCAGTTTCTTCGACGACTATTGCAACTGGGAGCGCATTCCCGAATTCGTCAAGGTGGTCCGGGAATCACCAGCGGCCGAACTGGCGGCGGCGGTGATGCAATCGCGCACCGCGCAGTTCTTCCACGATCACGTTCTGGTCAAGGAACCCGGCACGCAGAAGCCGACGCCATGGCATCAGGACATCCCTTATTACTTCGTCGACGGGCGGCAAACGGTCAGCTTCTGGATCCCGATCGATCCGGTCAAGGAAGCGACGTTGCGCGTGATTGCCGGCTCGCACAAATGGGACAGGATGATCCTGCCGGTGCGCTGGCTCGACGACAGCAATTTCTACGCCGCCGAGGGCGACTATCTGCCGGTGCCCGATCCCGACCAGGATCCCGGCATGGAGGTTCTCGAATGGGAAATGCAACCGGGCGACGCCATCCTGTTCGACTTCAGGACCGCGCATGGCGCCCGCGGCAACATGACTGCGGCGCGGCGCCGCGCGCTGTCGCTGCGCTGGGTCGGCGACGATGCGCGCTATGTCGAGCGGCCCGGCCGCACCTCTCCTCCTTACCCAGGCCACGACATGAAGCCCGGACAAAAACTGCGCGAGGATTGGTTCCCGGTCGTCTTTCGCAGCTGATCGCGCCGCGCTCACCGAAGATTGATGTCTGACGTTCCCGTGCGCAACCGCGCTGATGCTGCCCAAATGTCTTGACCAGCCGTGCGAGGCGCAATAGCGCAGTCCCTGTTGTGGAATGAAGGAACATGGGCATGCGCGTTTTGTTGATCGGCTCCGGTGGCCGCGAACATGCCCTGGCCTGGAAGATCGGGGCCTCGCCGCTTTTGACCAAACTTTATGCCGCACCCGGCAATCCGGGCATCGGCAGCGACGCCGAGCTGGTCAAGCTCGACATTGCCGATCATGCCGCGGTCGCCGCCTTCTGCCAGGAGAAGAAAATCGATCTTGTCGTCGTTGGTCCGGAAGGACCGCTGGTCGCCGGCATTGCCGATGATTTGCGCGCCGCGGGTATCCGGGTCTTCGGTCCGTCCAGGGCGGCAGCACGGCTTGAAGGCTCCAAGGGCTTCACCAAGGACCTCTGCGCCAAATACGATATCCCGACGGCTGCCTATGGCCGCTTCGGCGATCTGGCGTCGGCCAGGGTCTATGTCCAGACCATGGGCGCGCCGATCGTCATCAAGGCCGACGGGCTGGCGGCCGGCAAGGGCGTTACCGTCGCCATGACACTGCCCGAAGCGCTGGCTGCGCTCGATGCCTGTTTCGACGGCTCCTTCGGGCAGGCAGGCGCCGAAGTGGTGGTCGAGGAGTTCCTCACCGGTGAGGAGGCGAGTTTCTTCTGCCTGTGCGACGGCGTCACCGCGCTGCCGTTCGGCACCGCTCAGGATCACAAGCGTGTCGGCGACGGTGACACCGGCCCGAACACCGGCGGCATGGGCGCCTATTCGCCAGCCCCGGTGATGACGCCGGAGATGATCGACCGCACCATGCGCGAGATCATCGAGCCGACCATGCGCGGCATGGCCGAAACAGGCGCGCCGTTTTCCGGCGTGCTGTTTGCCGGGCTGATGATCACGGACAAGGGGCCGAAGCTGATCGAATACAACACCCGCTTCGGCGACCCGGAATGCCAGGTGCTGATGATGCGGCTGAAGGACGATCTCCTGGTGCTGCTCAACGCCGCCGTCGACGGTCAGCTTGCGCACACCTCCATACGCTGGCGCGAAGAGGCAGCGCTGACCGTGGTGATGGCGGCGAGGGGCTATCCCGGTACGCCGGAAAAGGGTTCGGTCATTCGCGGCGTCGAAGAGGCGGCTGGTGACGGCGTCGAGATATTCCATGCCGGCACGGCCATCAACGGCGGCGCGCTGGTCGCCAATGGCGGTCGCGTGCTCAACGTCACGGCGCTCGGCAAGACGGTCGGCGAGGCGCAGAAGAAGGCCTACGCCGGGCTCGACCGGATCGATTGGCCGCAAGGCTTTTGCCGCCGCGACATCGGCTGGCAGGCCGTGGCGCGCGAAAAAGCTGGCTCCTGATCCCAGCCTGTTGGAGCGATCAGGCCGCCTCGGTCTTGGCGCGCGTTCTTGCCCATGCCGGCAGCCAGTCGCCATGAGCGGCGAGCAGATCATCGACCAGCGACCATATCTGGTCGAGGTCGAGCTCGGCCGCGGTATGCGGATCCATCATCGCCGCGTGGTAGAGGTGTTCGCGATTTTCCGTGATCAGCGCCCGCACCGTCAGTTCCTGCCGGTGAAGGAAGTCGCCATCATGTGCGGCTTCGAGGATGCGAATTATTTTTCGAAGGTCTTTCGCCGCTGCTACGGCATTACGCCCAGTCAGTTCCGCACCACCGGCATGTACGCCAGCATGGGAAGCCGCCGTTGATCCGATGCTTCAACGCAGGCCGCGGTCGGACTCGGTCGAGGCGGTGCTGAGCGTATCGCCTCGGGCAGGCGCGGCCTCAAAGGGGGATGCGACGCGCATTTCCTTCCGTGCCCAGGCCACATACTCGGCGATCCCGCGCGGCTGACGCGTCGCCGCCATCACCGCGGGCATTTGAAAGCCGCTGCGGAATCTGACCCAGCGCGCGCTGAACACCGAAACCATTTCGTCGAAGCTCGGCGGCGTCGCCACGGTGGCGTAGGTGATGGTGACATTGCCCGCGAGTGCGGCCTCACGCGAGAGAGGCACTGGTATCGAGGCCAGGTAATCCGGCTGCATGTCGATCAGGCCGCCAAAGGGCCATTGCGCGCGCAGTGTCGCGGCATCCATAGGCGCGACGTTGACGTCGATGTCGGTGGGTGTGCCGGCGACCCGGTACGGGCAGCGGAAGCGGCCGCAATTCGCTTTCGCCGAAAACTGCCACAGCGCGTAGCCTTGCCAGTTGCCCATCGGAAAGTGCACGCCGATGTCGGGCTTGTAGCGCGCATACCAGAGCGGCAGCCGCGACAGCAGCCGGTACTGGTACCTGTTGTCGGCGATGTGTCCGGCGGTCATGCCGTTCGTGTAGAGCACCGGAAAGCGGCCGATCCGCCGATGCACCTGGCGCACGAATTCCTCGGCATCCTCGAGTGACATCCATTGCGTGGGATCGTCATCCTCGATGTCGAGGGCAAGCAGGTCGTCCGGTCCGGGTTGGGCGAAATCGATGAAATTATTGGCCTGTCCGATCGGATTGCCGGGGCGGGCGAGATGATAGGCGCCCCACTTCAGGCCGAGCGCCTTGGCCACCACCTTGCGCGTCTGGAACAGTTCGCGCGCCACCGCATAACGCTTCCACAGCGTCTTGCAGAGCCGCGCCTCGGTCTCGTCGCCGAAACAGGAATAGGGGGGCGGCATCCCGTCGGACGCCTTGTTGATGAAGCCGACGATCCGCTTGTCGGTGGCAAGCTGGCCCCAGTCGATGGGATTGTACTCGTAGGCGTCGACGACCAGTGCCCGGTCGGCATTCTTCCACGGCTCGGAGAAATCCGAGGCCTTTGCCGCCGGCGTCAGCGCCATCGCAGCCGTGATGGCAAGAAGCGCTAAACGGCGAAGAGGGTGCGCCGGCTTTTTCAAACAGGGAATCCCCGCTGACCAAACACCGATCCTGAACCGCCATGGTTAACGAAATGCTTTCGCCAAATGGCGCTGGCCAAATCAGTATTGGACATTCGCAATTGTGTCTGTCTGCTTCTGTTTGGACTTTTAGTGCTCTTGACTGAGACGCGGTCCATCATGTGGCACCTGAGGGGTTGAAATATGCAATTCCACCTTATTTTCGATGGGAACTTACCACCACGCGGCAAGTCGGCCACTCTTGAAAGAATCCATGACGTCCGCATGGTGATACATCCGCAGATGGAAGCTCTGTGGTCGCTCCAGCCGTTAAAGAATAATGATTGGCTGAGGTCACGATCCGAGAGCAATCTCGGTGTCCTTGAGGTTCGAAACGGATTTGAATTCGCGCCACTAATCTCCACGTCGGTTGGGTTGCTTGCCGAGATTAACGTTACGATTCTGAGAAATCGCCATTCAAATGACCGCCAGGGAATTCACGGTGATATTGACAATCGCGTCAAGACTTTATTCGACGCATTGCGAATTCCGACATTAGGAGAAATAAACGTTCTTTCCGAAAAGGGTGTTATTTTTCATGAGAGGACATTCTGTCTGCTTCAGGATGATGACTTGGTTACGAAGCTGACAGTCGAGACCGATCGCTGGCTGGGCGTTCCACCTCACCAAACTCTTGCCATCATACGTGTAGCTATCAAGGCCAGCACTGTAACAATGGACAACCTCGATCTGCTAAGCTGACGAGGGTCATCGGCGAAGCAACAATCGAACCTCGAACGGGTCGGGCGCCGGCGCTTGCGGCAGCGTCCCCTCGGCCGCGCGCTTGCGATGATGGGCCAGCGAACAGCGCGGCGAACACAAGATGCCACGGTCCGACCAGTAGGCGGCGCCGTTTTCGATCATGCCCTTATGATAGGAAAAGCCTGTCGATCGATAGGGCAGGCCGCATTCGATGCAGCGATAGGCGTCAGGTCTGGCCAGCATGGCGCGGTTCCGATCCAGGGTCATACGCGGGACGAACTTGATCCGACTTTGGCAAATTTAACGTGCGCTGCGGCATTTGCAAAATCCGCGTGACAAAAGTTGACGTTTACGTAAAACGAAGATGGAGGAGCGACCCAAAGACCGATGGTTTTGTGTCGCCTGCGGTCTTAGGTTGACCCGCCAGTTTGAGGAGGACAAAGCGGCATGTATCGGGCACCGATCGAGGATATCGCCTTCACGTTGAAGCACGTCGCCGGCCTGAAGCCGGCGCTCGACGCCGGCACTTTCGGCGAACTCGGCGAGGACCTGGTCGATGCCATTCTGGCGGAGGCCGGCCGCTTCGCCAGCGAGGAGGTGGCGCCGCTCTACAAGGTCGGTGACGAACAGGGGGCTGTGCTGAAGGATGCGGCCGTGACCATGCCGCCCGGCTGGAAGGCGCTTTATCGCCGCTGGATCGATGGCGGTTGGAACGCGCTGTCGGCGCCGGAAGAATTCGGCGGTCAGGGCCTGCCGACCATGCTCGGCGTTGCCGCGCTCGAAATGTGGAACTCCGCCGCCATGGCCTTCGGCGTGGGTCCGACGCTGACCATGGGCGCGGTCGAAGCGCTCGACAAGCATGCGTCGCGGGAACTGAAGGCGAGATACCTGGAAAAGCTCGTCTCCGGCGAATGGATGGGCACGATGAACCTGACCGAGCCGCAGGCGGGCTCGGATCTGAATGCCTTGCGCGCCCGCGCCGAGCCGGCCGGCGACGGCACCTATCGTATCTTCGGCCAGAAGATATTCATCACCTATGGCGAGCACGATCTCACCGACAACATCGTCCATCTGGTGCTGGCGCGGCTGCCCGACGCGCCGGCCGGCACGCGGGGCATTTCGCTGTTCCTGGTGCCGAAATTCCTGGTTGGCGACGATGGCACGCTCGGCGCACGCAACGACGTCTTCTGCTCCGGACTGGAACACAAGCTCGGTATCCACGCCTCGCCGACTTGCACCATGATCTATGGCGATGGTTTCGAAGGCGCGTCGCCTGGCGCGATCGGCTGGCTGGTCGGCGAGGAGAACAAGGGCCTCGCCTGCATGTTCACCATGATGAACAATGCCCGCCTTGCCATTGGCATGCAGGGCGTCGCGGTCGCCGAGATGGCGACGCAGAAGGCGATTGCCTATGCCAATGAACGCCGGCAAGGCAAGACTGCGAGCTATGGCGGGCCTGGCATGGCGCCGATCGTTCATCATCCGGATGTGCAGCGCAATCTCTTGACCATGAAGGCGCTGACGCAGATTGCGCGGTCCATCAGCTATTCCTGCGCGCATGCCATCGATTGCGCGCGCGTCTCGCACGGCGACGCCGCGCATTGGCGCGACCGCGCCAATCTGCTGACGCCGCTGGCCAAGGCCTTTTCCACCGATATCGGCGTCGAGGTCGCCTCGCTTGGGGTGCAGGTGCATGGCGGCATGGGGTTCATCGAGGAGACGGGCGCGGCGGCACTTTATCGCGACGCGCGCATCGCCCCGATCTACGAAGGCACCAACGGCATCCAGGCGATCGATCTGGTGGCGCGCAAATTGCCGCTCGGCGGCGGCGAGCACGTGCATGGCTACATCGCCGAACTGAAAGCGGTCGCCAGTTCCGTGCGAACCTCGAACCTCAGGGGTTTCGGCCGCACGGCCGACAGCCTCGACCAGGCACTGGACGACCTCACCGAGGTGACGCGCTTCCTGCAAAAGCTGCTCGCCGATGGTCGTTCGGACGCGGCGCTGGCCGGCGCCACGCCCTATCTCAGGCTGTTCTCGCTTGCCGCCGGTGGCGTCTATCTGGCGCGCGGCGGGCTTGCCGACCAAACCCGCGTGCCGCTGTGCCGCTTCTTTGCCGAAAACCTGCTTGGCGAGGTGCGCGCGCTGAACGAGCGCGTCATTGGCGGCGCCGACAGCCTTGCCGATGCCGGCAAGGCGCTGATTTCCGCCTGAATTTTCCGCTCTGACGTTCACAAGGAAAAACCGTGACAGACCATATCCTCGTCGAGCGCCAGGGCGCCATCCAGATCATCCGCATGAACCGCCCGGACAAGAAGAATGCGCTGACACGCGCCATGTACGCGAGAATGTCGGCTGCCCTTGTCGAGGGCGACGCCGATCCGGCGGTCCGCGTCCATGTCTTTCTGGGCGTACCCGGCGCCTTCTCGTCCGGCAACGACCTTGCCGATTTCATGGTTGTCGCCACCGGCGGCGAGGGCGGCACCGAGGTCTGGGATTTCCTGATGGCGCTGGCCAAAGTGGAAAAACCCATGGTGTCCGGCGTCGACGGCATCGCCGTCGGTATCGGCACCACGCTCAATTTGCATTGCGACCTGACCTTCGCCACGCCGCGCACTGTGTTCCGCACGCCCTTCGTCGATCTCGGCCTGGTGCCTGAGGCAGGGTCCAGCCTGCTTGCGCCGCAGGTGCTCGGCCGGCAAGGCGCCTTCGCGCTGCTTGGCCTCGGCGAAGGCTTTTCCGCCGAGCGCGCCAAGGCCGCCGGGCTGATCTACGAGGTGGTCGCGGAAGGGGCGCTCGAAGCCTCGGTTCTGGCCGCCGCCGCCCAGATCGCCGCCAAGCCGCCGCAGGCGCTGAAGATCGCGCGCGACCTGATGCGCGGCTCCCGCGAGGACCTTGTCGCTCGCATCGGCGAGGAGAGCGAGCATTTCCGCGAACGGTTGAAATCCGACGAGGCCCGCGCGGCGCTGACGGCCTTCATGACCAGGAAGAAGGCGGGCTGAGGCGGAGTCGCCTGATGCGGCGGACCTGGGTGCCGGGTGATTTTACAGGGTTTGCGGCCACCGTTGGGCGGCGTGCATGACGGTGAGGATTTCGACAGTCTCGCCGTTGACGTGATAGGGGATGATATATGAGATATCAACCAAAACGAGCTCCCTCGTCGCTTTGATGCGCCCGATGCGCCCCATAGCCGGTTGTTCGGCGAGATGTTCCGCCGCCGTCACGATGCGCGCAATGACTCGGGCGGCCGCTTCAGGGTTGTCCTTCTCGATATGTGCGCCGATTTCGTCAAGCCGGCGCAGCGCTCGCTTGGTCCAGCGGATTCTTTTGCGGCTCATGCTTGGCGGGCGGACTTGACATATTTCCCGACAACAGTGGCCACATCACGATCACTGGCAAAATCGCCGCGCTCGGCTTCGGCCAACCCGGCCTCTATCTCAGCGAGTTGCCATTCCTCACGGGCGACAAAGTCCTCAATGGCTTGGGCGGCCACATAGGAGCGCGAACGGTCAAGCTTTTCGGCAAGCTGGTCAAGCCTGTTTGCGGTTTTGTCCGGAACGCGCACGGTAAAGGCGGTCATGGTCATAACTTTCATTTGGTTCACTAGGATTATTTGTGAACCAACATGGTTCGTCAAGGTTACCTCTCAGGGATAAAGCCGCGTCTTGTTCCAACCGCCTTGGGCGTCACGCGAAAAGACGATGCGGTCGTGCAGCCGAAACGGCCGGTCGTGCCAGAACTCGATCGTTTGCGGCACGATGCGGAAACCTGACCAGTGTTTCGGTCGCGGGATCTCGCCGATCGGATAGCGCGCGGTGTATTCGGCGACGGCCTTCTCCAGCGCGAAGCGGCTTTCCAGCGGCCGCGACTGCTTTGATGCCCAGGCGCCGATCCGGCTGCCGCGCGGACGCGTCGCATAATAGGCGTCAGCTTCCGCCTCGGTGACGATTTCCACCGGCCCGCGCACGCGCACCTGCCGGCGCAGCGATTTCCAGTGGAAGCACATCGCCGCCTTCATGCTGCCAAGAATCTCGCGGCCCTTGGCGCTCTCGAAATTCGTGTAGAAGACAAACCCGCTTTCATCGAACCCCTTGAGCAGCACCATCCGCACATCCGGCATGCCCTCGGCATCGACGGTCGCCAGCGCCACGCCGTTGGCATCGTTGATCTCGCTCTTCGTCGCGTCCTCGAGCCATGCGGCAAAAAGGCGGAACGGCTCGGCGACCTCGGTAAAGTCACCGCTTGTTAACCCGGTTTCGCTCATAGTTTTTCCAAATCTTGATCGCTGGCTGGGGAGATTGCCGATTGTCGCGTATCGCGCAAGCTTTTGACAGCAGGCAACGCAGCGTATTTGCTTCGGCCAGCGCCAAGGCCGCGACGATCGGGGCCGCGATCGTTCTGGTCGCCCTGCCGCTGGCCGCCTGCGGTGGTGGAGGCTTCAGTTTGGAGCAGGCCGAGGTCGACCGCACGATCCTGACCTCAAGCACGTCAGCCAACGCTTCGCCGGTCGATCAGGACCGCGCCTCGGACCAGACGACGATCGGCAATGCGGTATCTTCCGCCGACATCGAGCAACTCAACGGGCAGGCCGTTCCCTGGGCGAATGCCGATACCGGTTCGCGCGGCTCGATTACCGAACTGGCGGAGTCCAGGGACAGGGGCCAGACGTGCCGCCGTTTCACCGCGTCGCGCGAAAGCTTCGACGGCGTCGCTCTGTTCAAGGGCGAGGTCTGTCTGGCCGGCGCCGGCGCCTGGCGCATGCAGGACTTCAAGGCGCTCTGATTTTCAGCCATCATAATGGCCGCCCGCCACTGGAATTTCTTCCTATGCGGGCGCATATAGGTGGCAATCGTGGACTCATACTCTCTTGCAGGCAGGAAGCATGCGCGACCCCTATGAGGTGCTGGGCGTTGCCAAGAACGCATCGGCCAAGGACATAAAATCGGCGTACCGCAAACTCGCCAAGAAGCATCATCCGGACCAGAATCCGAATGATCCCAAGGCGAAGGACCGTTTTGCCGCCGCCAACCAGGCTTACGAGATCGTCGGCGACGAGAAGGCCCGCGCGGCTTTCGACCGCGGCGAGATCGACGCCGACGGCAAGCCGCGTTTCCAGGGTTTCGAGGGTGCGGCGGGCGGTGGCGATCCTTTTTCCGGCTTTCGCCGGCAGCAGGGGCCAGGCGGCTCGCGCTTCGAATTTCGCTCCGGTCGCCCCGGCGGCGATCCTTTCGACGGCAACAGCGATATCTTCAGCCAGATTTTCGGCGATGCCTTTTCGGGAGCGCGCGGCGCGGGTGCCGGCGACCGCTGGCAGGCCCAGCCGGGCGCCGACCTGAACGTGACGCTGGATATAACCATCGAGGAAGCTGCGACCGCTCAGAAGGTGACGGCGATGTTTCCCGACGGCCGCAAGATCGCCGTCAAGCTGCCGGCCTATGTCGAGGATGGCCAGACCATCCGGCTGAAGGGCCAGGGCGAGCAAGGGCCGCAACCGGGCGACGCGCTGGTCAAGATCCGCTTTCGCCGGCATCCGCGTTATCGCGTCGATGGCCGAGACCTGCATGCCGATCTGCCGGTGACGCTGGCCGATGCGGTGCTTGGCGCCAAGGTGGCGGTCGAGACCCCGACCGGCAAGCTCGCGGTCAACATCCCCGCCTGGTCGAGCTCGGACAAGGTGCTCAGGCTGAAGGGCAGGGGCCTGCCGGAAAAGGCCGGCGGTCACGGCGATCTCTATGCGCATGTGCGGCTGATGCTGCCGGAAGGCGGCGACAGCGATCTCGAAGCGCTGTTCCGCAGCCGAAAAGGCTGATCTCACGGTTTTGTCCCCCGAACTGTCCGTTTTGCACGCTTGAAGGGGCTCTGTGCCTGTGCGATAGGGCTGTCCACAAAGCAGAAATCTTGCGGAGAGCACTCACATGGCGGGTGGACAGGGCCTTATGGCCGGCAAACGCGGCCTTATCCTTGGCGTCGCCAACAACAGGTCGATCGCCTATGGCATCGCCAAGGCCTGCGCCGACCACGGCGCCGAGATCGCGCTGACCTATCAGGGCGAGGCGTTCAAGAAGCGCGTCGAGCCGCTGGCGGCCGAGCTCAACGCGCATGTCGCCGGCCATTGCGACGTCACCGACCCGGCAAGCCTCGATGCGGTGTTCGCCGATATCGCCAGGCATTGGGGCAAGCTCGACTTCCTCGTCCACGCCATCGCCTTTTCCGACAAGGACGAGCTGACCGGCCGTTATGTCGAGACGACGCGCGACAATTTCCTGCGCACCATGGACATTTCGGTGTATTCCTTCACCACCATCGCCAAGCGCGCCGAGGCGCTGATGAGCGAGGGCGGCTCGCTGCTCACGCTGACCTATTATGGCGCGGAGAAGGTGATGCCGCACTACAACGTCATGGGTGTGGCCAAGGCGGCGCTCGAAGCCAGCGTGCGCTATCTGGCCGTCGACCTCGGCGCCAGGAAGATCCGCGTCAACGCCATCTCGGCCGGGCCGATCAAGACGTTGGCCGCCTCCGGCATCGGCGATTTCCGCTACATCCTGAAGTGGAACGAATACAATTCGCCGCTGAAGCAGACGGTGACCCAGGAGGAGGTCGGCGATTCCGCCGTCTATCTCCTGTCCGACCTTTCACGCGGCGTCACCGGCGAGATCCACCATGTCGATTCCGGCTACCACGTCGTCGGCATGAAGGCCGTCGACGCACCCGACATTTCGACCGTCAAGGACTAGTTCCTTCCCTGCCTGTCTAGTCCCGACCTCACCCGGAAGACCTGATGTATCCGCTCGTCTACATCGCGCGCCACGGCCAGACCGAGTGGAACGCCGAGGCCCGGCTGCAGGGACAGGCCGACACCGACCTCAATGCGCTCGGCCGCGAGCAGGCCAGCCGCAACGGGCGCCGGCTCGCCGAATTCGTCCATAATCCCCAGGATTTCGACTTTGTCGCCAGCCCGATGCGGCGCACGCGCGAGACGATGGAGCTGATGCGCGCGGCGATGAAGCTCGATCCGCACGCCTACCGCACCGAGCCGCTGCTGGTGGAGTTGAGCTTTGGCGACTGGCAGGGTTTCACCTTTGCCGAGCTCGAGGCCAGGGATCCCGGTTCGACCAGGCAACGGCGCCTCGACAAATGGAATTTCCAGCCGCCGGGCGAGGGCGCCGAAAGCTATCAGAGGCTGCTCGAACGGGTGAAGCCGTGGTTTGAGGCACTCGATCGCCAAACGGTCTGCGTGACCCATGGCGGTGTCGTGCGCGCGCTGTTCCGCCTGGTGCTTGGGATGTCCGCGCAAGACGCGGTCAGGATGGACGTGCCGCAGGATCGCCTGCTCCGGCTGGAGGGCCGGCGCCTGGAGTGGCTTTAGGGTCCAATCGATCCGGGCGATCGAGTTTGGCTCCGTCTGAGATATTGATGGCCGCGAATAGCGGCTTTGCGCGTGGCTGACCGGCAGATGTATCGCTTCTGAAGCGGGTGTTTCGCCGGCCACGGTGAGGCGGGTCCGGAAGCGCCGGGCCTGCCGCGGCTCAAGGCCATCGATCACGTCGATCGGTTGTATTTCCGACGAACTTTCCTCTCACAATGCCCAACCAAGGGCAGTGTCAAACGCATCGCCTGACGCGGCGCAGGCACGGAGGCACCGAGGATGATCGATATATGGTTATTGCAGGTTTTTTGGATACTGGCGATCATCGCGGGATCCGGCCAGATCAGGGAACGGAACAAGCGCCTGCCGCTGTTAACCTTGTCGATGAGCGCCATACTCGCCGCATGCCTTGCCCTGCAAGTTGCTGAATCCTGGATTCTCCAGCTTGTGGAAAGGAACGCTTCGGCGATTCTTTCCGGACAATGGTGGCGCATGGGAACGGCGCTGTTTTTCCAGGAAGGATGGCTCGCCGGCGGCGTCTCCAACATTGTCGCATTGCTGGTCATCGGTGCGCTGGCCGAGCAGATGCTGGCGCGCTGGACGTGGCTTGTCGTCTATGCTGTCGGCGGGCTGGCTGCCGAAACCATTGCATTGGCATGGCAACCGGTGGGGGCCGGCAATTCGATTGCCATCAGCGCGCTGGCCGGCTTCCTGCTGGTGGCCCCGTTGTTCGACCGCTCCCGCCGGCCACTCGAGTTGAGTTGCATTGCATCGGGCGGCGGCACTATGCGCGTGCTGGCGGCAAGCGCTGTGCTTGTGCTTCTTCTGCGGCACGACATCCATGGCGCCGGCGCACTGGCCGGTGGCGTGCTGACGGTCGGCGCGGCAGCGCTCGATTTCGGGATGGCCGCCTGAACGGTGGAGCCTTCGGCTGGAGCCGAACAGGTGTGGATGACAAGTAATCCCCGGCCGCCTATGGCGCCTGCGAGTGTCTCCCGGTCCCCAGCGACCGCACGAGCCAGATACTCGTAGAGCGGCGAGCGACCGCGAGCTTCCGCACCGGCGAAGCGAACATACCAAGCTGAGATCTCGGCCAAGCCCTCGTCATCCACGTCCGCTGATCCTCGATCCCGACGTCTTACCACAGTACACGATCCACGGACCTGATTGGAGCCAGGCACGGCGTTCTTATCCAGATGCGCGGGATCGAGCGCACGACATGTTGCATTGCAGCAATGGTCTGCTATAAAAAAAACATTCGATCGGACCCGGTGTAATCCCGGGTGGCTCTTCCGGCCGCCAATCCGCCGGACAATCTTCAAAACCCGGTAGCATTCGCCTTTTGGCCGACGGGGCTTTGCTGTGCATTTCGGACTTTCATGTTTTCCTTCGATACTTTTCGCCGCGATTGGCTTTCCAACATCCGTGGCGACATACTCGCGGGCATCGTTGTCGCCTTGGCGTTAATCCCGGAGGCGATCGGTTTTTCCATCATCGCCGGTGTCGATCCCAAAGTCGGGCTCTATGCTTCATTTTCCATCGCCGTGATCATTTCAATCACCGGGGGAAGACCCGGGATGATCTCGGCAGCGACTGCTGCAACGGCCGTGCTGATGGTGTCGCTGGTGCGCGATCACGGGCTACAATACCTTCTGGCTGCGACAATCCTTGCCGGCGCGCTGCAGGTTCTCGCCGGATTTGTCCGGCTGGGCTATGTCATGCGCTTTGTTTCGCGCTCGGTTCTTACGGGCTTCGTCAACGCGCTCGCCATTCTCATCTTCATGGCGCAACTGCCTGAGTTGCTCGGCAAGTCGTGGCAGACCTACGCCATGATCGCGGCCGGGCTGGCGATCATCTACCTTTTCCCGCGCCTCACCAAGGCCATACCCTCTCCTCTCGTCTGCATCGTGGTGCTGACCGCCGCATCACTGGCGCTAGGGCTCGATGTGCGCACGGTTGGCGACCTCGGCGAACTGCCGTCGAGCCTACCGTCCTTTCTGATCCCCGACGTGCCTTACACGTTGGAGACGCTTTGGATCATTCTACCCTATTCCGTTGGTGTCGCGGCCGTCGGTTTGCTGGAAAGCCTGCTTACAGCGTCGATCGTCGATCAGATGACCGACACCAGAAGCGACAAGAACCGCGAATGCGTTGGTCAAGGCATCGCCAATTTCTGCACCGGCTTCTTGGGTGGAATGGCAGGCTGCGCCATGATCGGCCAGTCGGTGATCAACGTGAAGTCGGGTGGGCGTGGCAGGCTTTCTGCCTTTGTCGCCGGCGCCTTTCTTCTGGTCCTGCTTCTGCTGCTCAACGACTGGGTCAGGATCGTGCCGATGCCGGCCTTGGTGGCAATCATGATCATGGTGTCGATCGGCACATTTTCCTGGTCCTCCCTCAATGACCTGCGCACCCATCCGCGCCGCTCCAGCGTCGTCATGCTGGCGACCGTGATCACTGTCGTAGGCACGCATAACCTCGCGCTCGGTGTCGGCGTCGGCGTGTTGCTCTCCGGCATCTTCTTTGCGTGGAAGGTGGCGCAGATATTCAAGATCAGCTCTGAGTGCTCGCAGGACGGGCGGGTGCGGACCTACACCGTTCTGGGCCAATTGTTCTTTGCCACGGCAGGCGAATTCCTCGACGCCCTCGATTTCGGGGAGGATCTGGACCGTGTGCGTATCGACGTCTCTCACGCCCATATCTGGGACCTGACGGGAGTGGGCGCGATCGACAGGGCGGTTTTGAAATTCCGCAAGCAGAACGTGGACGTCGAGGTAGTCGGCATGAACGATGCGAGCGCCACGATCATGGACAAGTTTGCGGTTCATAACGACCCGAAGGCACTGGAGCGCGCCTTCGGCCACTGAAGTGTGCCTCTTAACCTCCCACAAGGCACGCGCCGTCGCATGCCTTCCACGACAGCGGAAGATTAGTTACAGCCTACCATGCTCGGCTTTAATCGCCATCCGGCAGTTGCATGTCGGTGACGACGTTCTCGCCATTCGTCACGTCATAGGCGATCACGATATCATCGAGGTCGGTTTCGGCGTTCAGCTTGTAGGCTTTGCCGAGGCCAACGCCATTGGATGACACGAACAGAAGTGTTCCGCTCAGCCGTGACGTCAGGCATCTTTGGTGATGTCCCAGTCGGTCCGGATGATCCTGGCATGGTCTTCTATGTAGCGCGCGATGACGTCGGCGCCGTTGGTCCAGGGGACCGCCTCGCAGCGCGCCGACATTCTTTCGCGCTCGGTGGGGTCGAGCAGTTGTTCGATGAAGCGATCAACATGCGGGAGGTCATGGTCGCGCCGCATCAGTAGGCCAAAACCGCCAAGCTCGGCCCAGCGGGCGCGGTTGAGCTGCAGGTCCATCTCGTCGCTCTCGTTGGGCACGAACAAGGTCGGCACCGCGCCAAGGATGTTCTCATGGAACGTGTTGTAGCCAGGCGCGACGACCGCGGCGTCGAATGCGCGGCTGTAGCGGAAACTCGGAAACAGCTCGACGATCCGATGCCTCGGACCGACCGGCTCGTCCGACTCGAAATCGGCGCGGATCGGCGAGCGGATATCCAGCACCAGCGTATCGGGACGATCAAGCAGGGCTTTGAGAACGCCGTTGCGGACGCTGCGCATGTCGAAATTGCTGCCTGAGCCGAGTTGCAGGGCGACGACGGTCATGCCATCGGGTATTTCGAGAAAGTTGCGCGCGGCGGCTCTGTCCAGGCGCTGATTTGGCCCCAGCAACAGCACCGGCGGAACCAACAGAACCCTATCGCGCACTTCCGAGGTGGGGCCGTGATCGAATTCATCGGCCAGTTCGCCAGGCTCGATTACAGCGTCGAAAGCGTCAGCCATCTCCAGGAACGGCCGATGTGATTCCCGCCACATCGGCCGGCGCACCCAGATCGAGAACAGGTTGGGGTCCATGGCCAGGGCTGCGACGACCCCCTCGAAGACAGCTGTCGCGTCATAGGCAAATACCGCGGGACGCAGATGGCTGATCAGGTCGAACAGTTCTTCAGCAAGCACGTCGTTCCAGTCCTCGGGCGAGGCATCGATGCCGCGGTGATGGGTCAGGAAGTGAGCGTGATAACCCTCGTCGGCTGCAATTTTCATGGCATAGGACATTGTCGCAAAGACGGGCTTCAGCCCTTGCGGCAGTCGCTGAGCGACAGCCATCTGCTGCGCAAGATGCCCCATTCCAATGCCGTTGGTCGATGTAAACAGCACCTGACGTATCGGCAAAGTCTGGATCATCGATGCTCGCACGGCCACCGAAACCCGTGGTTTTGGAATGTCGAACAACCTCTCAAGGCGTTGCGGGAAGAGCTCGGCCGAATGGTACCGGGCAACGAAGTCCCTGGCCAAGGCCGATTGCTGCGCATAGGCCTCTGCGTCGGTGATGAACTTGCCGATGACCCCCTCAACATCTCGCGGCGCCGCATAGACTGCTGCGTCACCGAACAATGGCTGGAAGTGTGCGGGCAGAATCGTGACGAGACCTACCGCGAGCGCTTCGAGGATCGTGCGGCCAAAAGCCTCCGACCAGGAATCGCTGTGGTAGTAGACATAGAAATCGAGCCCTTGGAGAAACCCGGGAATGCCGGTCCATGCAAAGGGTAGTATTTCCCAGTTGGCCGGCAGCGGACCATAGAGTTCCTGGAGGAAGGAATCGCCGCCCAGGATCCTGATGCTGTAGCGCGCTGCGTCGGCAGGATAGATGCGAAGCGCATCGGTGGCGCTGCTCGGCCATTTCAATTTATCCGGACGGGCATGGCGGCCGATGACAACCGGATTGTGCGGCGGGCCATCCGGCCTGCGGGGCCAGTCGTCGAGATCGATCAGATTAGTCCAGTTTTCCGGCAAGAGTTCCGCGACCGCAGGCAAGCGACGGGGCAAAGCATCCCGAACGATGGCGCTGACGGGGGCGAGACAAACCTTGACCCCAAACGCCCAATGGCAATTGCTGATGATGCGCGCCAGATCGTACTGCAGCTTGCCTAGCCGGTCGACCATAGGATGATGGAGAACCATGATCAGGCGCTCGGCCCGGATGCCGGTCCGCCTGGTGAAGCGGTTGGACATTATCGTCGGATGATGCAGTATGACGAGGTCGGCGTCGACCTTCATGTCCGGATCGATCCGTTCTGTCGCGCCGACACCGACTAGTGCCCGCAAGTCGGGGTGCATCGGGTTGGGGTGACGCAGCAGTGGTCCCTTCACGGCCAGCAAGCCGGTCTTGAAACCCGCGCGGGCGGTCGCTCGGATTTCCACCGCGAGCGCCGTGGATGTGCCGCCTTCGAAGCGGACATCGGCGACAAACAGAATGTCCAGCCTCATGATTTGGGCATATCCGGCGCCTTGTGGACGGATGCCGCCGGTGCTGCCCCCAGGAAACTGTCGATATTCGTGCCGTAAGCCAGCACACGGCGGGGCCGCCATTTTGCAAGAAGGAGCCCCCAGCGCTCCCGCAAATAAGCCTGCCAGGGCATGTCGGTTGCGTGCAGCCGCTGCTCCACTAATGGGGGCAGATACTCGAAAATCACGCCGTGACGGCGGAATATCGTGAAGTCCGAATTGTCGGTCAGATAGATGAGCCGATCGCTCTTTCCTGGAAGCTTGCGCTTGGTAGTAACAATGATTTCTTCGAGAAAATCAGGATTTACACCTAAAGTC
>NZ_NWQG01000136.1:0-1712 GCF_002529485.1 Mesorhizobium sanjuanii | reverse complement strand
CGCGCTGCAGGCTCCGGCCCGCCAGATCGCGGCCAACGCCGGTGCGGAAGCCTCGATCGTTGCCGGCAAGATCCTTGAGAACAAGGGCGCGACCTACGGTTACAACGCCCAGACCGGCGAATATGGCGACATGATCGCCATGGGTATCGTCGATCCGGTCAAGGTCGTGCGCACGGCTCTCCAGGATGCGGCCTCGGTTGCAGGCCTCTTGGTCACCACCGAAGCCATGATCGCCGAGGCTCCGAAGAAGGAGTCGGCTGGCGGCGGCATGCCTGGCGGCATGGGCGGCGGCGGCATGGGCGGCATGGGCGGTATGGATTTCTAATCCACGCTTCCATCAGCCTTCGATTACGAAAAGGGCGCCGAGGGGCGCCCTTTTTGCATTGAGGCTGAAGCTGTCAGGCCTATACGGACGCATCCGCGCGGCGCCGCGGTTCTCTTCCGGCAAGCACGGCGGCTTCGATCAGCGCCGCGACCTCGTCGGCCACCGCCAATACCGGGGCTCGGTCGCGGGTGGCGCGCGCGATCACCATCAGCCCTTCCAGCGAAGATTCGACAAGCAGCGCCAGAACGTGCGCGCGGCGCTCCGGCACCCCTGCCCTGACGAAGGCCTCCCGCAGCAGGCCTATCCATTGCTCGAAGGCCGTGCGGCATAGTTCCGCCAGCTCCGGCGTTGGCGAATCCAGCACCACAGGTGCGATCGGACAGCCGAGCGAGAACTGGCTGTCCTCCAGCATGCGCGCCACCGACTGGTAGATATGATGAACGGCCACCGCCGGATCGCGCTCCGCGGCGAGCGCTTCGGTGAGCCCCTCCGTCACCCTGGCTATGCTGTCGCGCGTCACCTCGATGACCAGTTGGTCCTTGCCGCCCGGAAAATGGAAGTAGAGCGAGCCACGGGGTGCTGCGCTGGCGCTCAATATGTCGTTGAGCGAGGTGCCGTGATAGCCCCGCTGCCTCAGCAGCAGTCCAGTCGCCTCGAGCATGCGGGTCCGGGTGTCTTTCGCCATGTCAGCCTCTGTCAGGAGACAGCATTATAGGCCTTGTCAGAAATATGACAACCGGTCTATATAATATGTAGATCAGTCTACATACAACACAGGGAGAGATCCAATGACAGTCCGTGAATCATCGGCCGAATGGCAAGGCACGCTGAAGGAAGGTTCGGGCCGCTTGCGCCTCGGCAGCGGCGTCTTCGAAGGCGCCTATTCGTTTCCGTCGCGTTTCGAGAACGGCCCCGGCACCAACCCGGAAGAGCTGATCGCCGCCGCGCATGCCGGCTGCTTCTCGATGGCGCTCACCACCATCCTCGGCCGCGACGGCCACATCGCCCAGAACATCCGCACCATCGCCAAGGTGCATCTCGGCGCTACCGAGGCGGGGCCGACGATCACGCGCATCGAGCTCGAAACCGAGGCGGCGATCGTGGATCTCGCGGAAGACGAATTCGAGCGCCTGGCGCAGTCCGCCAAGGCGGGCTGCCTGGTCTCGCGCGCGCTTGCCGGCGTGCCCCGGATCACGCTCAAGGCCACGCTCATCGAAGCCGTCAAAGGTCAATGACACCAGGAGAATGACGATGACACAGGAACTTATCATGGACGCGGCCGCGAACGAGCTGTCCCGCCGGACAGCCGAGATCATGCGGCGCTACAACGACGTGTTCCAGCGCCACGACCCGTCGGCGCTCGCCGAGCTGGTGGCTGAGGATTGCG
>NZ_NWQG01000135.1:0-5030 GCF_002529485.1 Mesorhizobium sanjuanii | reverse complement strand
GCGTGATCGAGAACACCGTGCCGGCGCCGGATGGCGCCCGCCACATAGGCCGCGAAGCCTGCGTCGGGCTGTGGTCGGCGATCGCCACCCAGGCCGGCACACGCTTCGACCTGGAGGAAACCTTCGTCGCTGGCGAGCGGGCAACGATCCGCTGGCGCTATTTCATGGCCGACGGCAACTCCATCCGCGGCGTCAATCTGATGCGCGTCGCGGGAGGACGGATCGTCGAGGCGATGGGCTACGTCAAGGGATAGGGCTTTCCCGGAATCCCGCCCAGCAGGGCGTGGATTCCGGGCGGATTGCCACTCGTCTTCCTACGTCGTGGATGGCCCAAACCAGCGCGTCAGCGCTTCGCGAAGGTCCGTCGAAGCTGGGCCGCCAACCCAGGCGACATAACCATCGGGCCGGATCAGCACGGCGCCGGGCGCGCTGACCGCACCGATCACCGGAAGCTGCCACGCTCCATCATAGCGGGCGTCGACAGGGCGGACCCGGTCGGCCCATGGGCTGAGGTCGAAAGCGAGGGGTTCACCAAGATTAAGCAGCACCGGCCGGCCCTCGTGCAGCAGCGCGAAAACCCGCTGCGGACCGGCGTCGGTGGTCAAATCGAGGTCGGGCATGCGACGGCCAAGCAATGGGTGCCCCGCGCCGAAATCGTAGGCGATGTCGAGACAGGACATCATGCCGGCAAAGCGCCGGCGCGGCTCCTCCATGGCAAGAAATTCCGTCATCGTGTCGCGCAGCGCGTTGGTGCGCTCGTCCCCGCGGCGTAGCGCGACCGATGCCATCGTGGTGCGTAAAACCCGCGCGGCAACCGGATGGCGCTCGGCATGGTACGTGTCGAGCAGGCTCTCGGGAGAAATCCCCCTCACCACCTGGGCCAGCTTCCAGCCCAGGTTTACCGCGTCCTGCACGCCAGTCTGGAGACCTTGGCCGCCATCCGGCGGATGGATATGCGCGGCATCGCCAGCAAGCAGCACCCGTCCCTTGCGGTAGGACGCCGCTTGCCGGGTCATGTCGGTAAAGCGACCGAGCGATCTTGGATTGTGGACACCATAGTCCGTGCCGTAAACATCGATCAACGCCTGGCTGAGATCGGCGAGCGTTGGTTCGCCCGAGGCACCTGCTTGCCGCTCTGTCACCACTATGCGCACCATCGCACCGTCCATTCTGCTGAGGCCATGAATACCGATGGCGTCGCGGCGGACGCCCCATTCCGGTTCGCTTGAAATCTCTGCCTCGGCGATCAAGTTGCTGGTCGTCGGGTCCCAACCGGGAAAATCAATACCGGCCGCCTTGCGCACGAAACTCCGTCCGCCATCGCAGCCGACGAGATAATGCGCATGCAGAAACGTGCCGTTGGACAATTCGATATCGATGCCCGCATCTCTCCCCACGAAGCCCACCACCTCGAGGCCGCGATGGATCGTGACGCCGAGTTCAGTGACCCATTCGGCCAGTATCTGCTCGATTTGCCTCTGCCACAAAGCGAGCCCGTAATTGTGCCGGGTGGGAAAGTCGCTGATATCCATGGTGACGTCCGCGAACCGGGCCACCTGGGCAATCTGCCCCTGTGACAAGAACCGGCCGGCAATGCCACGCTGATCGAAAACCTCAATCGTGCGGGCGTGCAGGCCTCCGGCGCGGGAACCGGCAAGGTCCTGGTTGGCGCGACGTTCGACGATGGCGGCATCAATGCCCGCCAGGGCGAGTTCGCCCGCCAGCATCAACCCTGTCGGACCGCCTCCGACAATCAGCACCTCATGGGAGATCGCTGTGCGATCGGCACTACTGCTTTCCAAGCGCCCGGCGTCGCGAGCGCGTGTTTCTAACTGCTGCATGATCTTGAGCCCTCTTTCAGTCAGGGCTCCGCAATCTAAGCATAAAAAGCCGAATGCCAATTCTTGATCTTGGTTGGTTCGGCCCCATTTATTAAAGCAAGAGGGGCGCGACAGCCGTTACGCCCCACGAAATTCCCAGCAAAATGCGATGATCAAGCCGCCCACCCGGCAGCTTGGCTTATCTGTCAGCCAATGCCAGCTTGGCGCCAAGCGCGACGAAGGCGCCGGCGAAGGTGCGGCGCATCCAGGTCATCACCATCGGCCGCGACACGACATGGCTGCGGATAGAGGCGGCGAAAATGCCATAGCCGACGAAGACGACGAAGGTCAAAAGCATGAAGACGCTCGAAAGCTCCAGCATCTTCGACAGCGCATGCGGCTCGGTGGTGCTGACGAATTGCGGCAGGAAGGCGAAGAAGAAGATCGACAGTTTCGGGTTGAGGATGTTGATCAGGATGCCCGAGGTGATCACCTTGCCGGCCGAGCGCGGCGCGACATCCTGCCCGACGCTCAAGGCGCCCTTCTCCTTCAGCGTGTTCCACGCCATGTAGAGCAGATAGGCGACGCCCAGATACTTCAGCGTCTCGAAAGCAAGTGCGCTGGTGTGCAGCAGTGCAGCCAGTCCGGTGATGGCCGCCGCCATATGCGGGATGATGCCGAGCGTGCAGCCGAAAGCGGCAATGATTGAGGCACGCGCCCCGCGCGAAAGACCGGCGCTCAGCGTGTAGAGAACGCCGGTGCCGGGCGAAGCCACGACAATCAGCGACGTCAACAGAAATTCGATGCTCACGAATGCTTCTCCCGGCGTTGACCCAGCCCCCGGCAAGGTATCCAGCCAGGCCGGTGCGCACAAGCCTGTCGGAACAGCGTCAGACGATCGGCAATCCATGGGCGCGGCGCGCCATCAGGCAATCGTCGCCGCCAGGCATGCAGGCGCGGCATACATCCGGGCGGAGCTCGTAGATGCCGCAAGCAGTGTGCTTGCCAACCTCACCGGAAAGGGCTGAACAGCGCACGCCATCGCAGCGCATGCCGGCTTCGTTGGAGGACACATATTTTTGCGGGATGCGGTCGAGCTGCGCGTCATCCTCGGTGGAAAAGCGCGGCCATTCCGCCGAATAGGAGCAGCAGGCGCCGCAGCTCTGGCAGTCGAAAAGAGCGGTGGTGGCAGCCTCCCGCAGAGAAGAAAAGTCCGTGGCGATCGTCGCGGCAAGCTGCCATGGCCGCACAGGATCGGCGTGCCGCGGCAAGGCTGCTATTTCTTCTTCTTGGTTTTGCGTGACGGCGCTTCGGCCGGCGTTTCGAACAGATCGACCGCAGCCCCGGTGGCTTCGCCTGCTTTCGGCGCGGCGGCCGGCTTGGCCGGCTTTGCGGCGGCAGCCGGTGCTGCCGGCAGATCCTTGGCGGAAAACTTGATGGCCATATCAATCCTCGTCGGAAAAACGCGATGCCGGCGCGCGCGGATTGCGCAGGCGGCCGATCAGCGCCGAGACCGCCGTGATGTTCATTTCCTCCGGCGACCAGTTCCTGGCCTCCGCGATATGATGCGGCGCCAGTTCGCGATGCGTGCTGCCGCTATAGGCGGCATCCTGATGGGTCTCACGCTCACGGGTCTTGGCATTTTCCCGCGCATATTCGATCAGATAGTTCGGGGCTTCGGCGCGGCCGCGCACCCCGACCCGCACCTGGGCATCGCCATGGGCGCGCTTGCAGCGCTCCAGCTTTTCCAGCACGCGCCGGACATATTCGACCGGCTTGTCGAGGACCTCGACCATATCGGCGATGGTCGCATCGGCGGCGATCGGGGTTTGCGGCACGCGCTTGGTGGCCATCAGCGTTTGCCCGCGCGTTTCGGCGGAGCGGCAAGGGCCGCGGCGGCAGCCATGTCCTCGGCTTCCTTTTCCAGGCGCAATTCGCGCAGCCGGGCGGTCTTGGCTTCGCGGGCCCGGCTGACGGCATCCTGCTCGGAAACGATGCGGTTGAGCGACATGGATTGGGTGCGAGTCTTGCTGAAAATGGATTCGGCCTGGTCGCGGGATTTGTTCGAAGTGGCGGTCAAAGTCTTTCTCCTGTCCGGAGCGTGATGCCGAAACATGCCAGACCGGTCTTTCGGCCAAGACCAGGCACAAAGCAATACGGCGTCGGGTTCAAATTGCGGAAACGTCTTAGCATATCAGGCGGACGGGCGATGCTCTTTCGATCCGTGCCCGAAACGAAAAAGGCCAGGCATTGCCTGACCCCTCCTCCGCCAATCACCGGTGCCAGTACATCCGTGGTCACCGGCGAGGCTGAATCCGTCATTGTTTATGCATGTCGTTATCGCAAAACCGCTGCGCACTTTTGCGCGACATGCATTCAGGCCGCCCGGTCGGCTAGGCCGCCTTCAACTGGTCGGCCGACATCTTGCCCGACTTGTTGTCGCGGACCATCTCGTAGCCGAGCTTCTGGCCTTCGACGATATCGCGCATGCCGGCGCGCTCGACGGCCGAGATGTGGACGAAAACGTCTGCAGAGCCATCGTCAGGCTGAATAAAACCAAAACCCTTGGTGGCGTTGAACCATTTTACTGTGCCGGTGGACATGAAGAACCCTTTCCCTGGCAAATATTCGTTCGCCGTCGCGCGAATGCACAACAGCGTTTGTCTCGATTTTTGATGGGAGAAGTTCGTCAAAGGCGCGCTTGACGCGCGGATAACAAAAGTCGTTCAAACAAACATCGACAAATTTCCTATAGACGTCTTTTGACGCGATGTCAATTTTTGGTAGTGTCTTGATTGGATGCGGTTGCACCGAAGCTGGGCAAGCGTGGGCCCTACAAACGAAAGCCGTCGCCTGATGCCGATAAAAGACAGCACCGGGAGGGCCGCGTGAAACGCGCGTTTCTATTCGGGCTCACGGCCCAGCTGATCTTTATTGGCGCGATCTTTCTTGTTTTTGACGATCTAATGCTGCCAATGACGCGCTCTCCGGTCATTGGCATTGTCGCATTGGGCTTGGGCGTCGCCAGCGCATTTTTCGCCTGGAAGGCGGCTCCTCATCCGTCCTGGCTGACCAGAATCGGGATGTGGATTGCCGGCTTTCTTGCCGTCTATGTGGCAATTCCTCTCATCGAAATCGTCGCCGTGCTGATCGTTCCGCTTATTTCAAATTGAGATATTGCCCAATTTGCATGGGCCCCCGGTAGAGATT
>NZ_NWQG01000134.1:0-35600 GCF_002529485.1 Mesorhizobium sanjuanii | reverse complement strand
TTCATGAGAGCAATCGAAGGAAATGCTAACGGCAAAAGACGCCCCCCGCGCGATAGAAGGCGCGAGGGGCGTTTTTCTTTGCGCAGGCACCTCAGATGAAATCAGCGTTCCTGGTCGGTCGGCCTGATGACGATCTCATTGACGTTGACACGCGGATGCTGGCTTACCGCATAGAGGATGGCGGCCGCTATATCCTCGGCGGTCAGCGCCTCCATGGTGGCGAGCCGCTTGCCCAAATCGGCCTTGAACGCTGCATTGGTGATGTGATCGCCAAGCTCGGTGCGCACCAGGCCGGGTTCGATGACGGTGACGCGCACCTTGTCGGCATAGACCTCGCGGCGCAGCGATTCGGAAAAGCCGACGACGCCGAACTTGGTCGCGGCATAGCCGCTGGCGCCGGGATTGGCGACGCGGCCGGCGACCGATGAGACATTGACGATATGGCCTTTGGCGGCCTTGAGATGCGGAAGTGCCGCCTTGGTGACGCCCATCAGCGCCAGCAGGTTGAGTTCGACCATGCGGCGCCAGTCGTCGAGCACTGCCTCGGCTGCCGGCGACAGAAGCATGATACCGGCATTGTTGACGAGGATGTCGAGCTGGCCCCAATCGGAAACGACCTTATCGACCATCGCGGTGACGTCGCCGGCGCTGGTGACGTCGGCCTCGATGCGAAGGGCCGTGCCGCCAGCCTTTTGGATGCGTGTGGCCAGCGCTTCGAGGCGATCGGCCCGGCGGGCGGCAACCGCCACCTTTGCCCCGGCGGCGGCGAGTGTGGCGGCCGTTGCCTCGCCGATGCCCGACGATGCGCCGGTGACGAGGGCGACCTTGCCGGCAAGTGGGGAATTAGCAGATGTCATAAGAAGAAATCTCCAAGTGCCCGGCCCGCCCCTTCAGATAGGTCGCGAACGGCATTCTTGGAGTCCTGTCATCAGTCCTGTTCGTGCGGCCCCGGTTCCGGCCAGGTCTCCCTGGCAGCCTCCGCATACCAGTGCCGCATTGCCGGGGTTGAAAGCACGGCGTCGACATAGGCCCTGATATCGGGCGCCAGTTCGCCGCCATAGGTGTCGAAGCGGGTGACGATGGGCGCATACATGGCATCGGCCGCGGTGAAATGACCGAACAGGAACGGCCCGCCCTTGCCGTATCCCGCCCGGCATTGCCGCCACAAGCTCTCAATGCGCGCCCGCTGCGCCTCACCATCGGCGTCGAGCGCCTTGTAGGCTTTCGGTCTTCGCAGGTTCATCGGCCAGCCATAGCGAACCTCGCGAAAGCCGGAATGCATCTCTGTCGCCACTGAGCGCGCCAATGCGCGCGCCTCGATATCGGCCGGCCAAAGCTTCTTCTCGGGATAGAGGTCGGCAAGGTATTCAAGGATGGCAAGGGTTTCCCAGACGATTCTGCCATTATGATTCAGCACCGGCACCAGCCCGGTCGGCGATATCTTGGCAAGGTTGGCAGCAGTTTCAGGCGTGCGCAGGCGCACGAGCTTTTCCTCGAACGGGATCTCCAGATGCTTCATCGCCACCCATGGCCTGAGCGACCAGGACGAAAAGCATTTGTTGCCGATGAAGAGCGTGAATTCAGCCAAGATGGTTCTCTCCTTGTTGAGCGTGGTGGGCTCAATTTTCCTGTGCCGCAGCGATTTGTGCTCCTGGTGCGACTCCGGCGCGGGCACGGATGGCGGCGACCGCCTTGGCGATATCCGCATTGACCAGCAGTGCCTTGCGGCCAGCCTCGATGGCGAGGTCGACCTGCTCCACCGGCAGTCTCAGCCTGGTTGGAATGGCGTTCAGCTTGACCTGCATTGCCTGATCCATATCGGCAAAGGACAGATGCTGGACCACGAGCCGGACATCGCGACAATTCCAGCCGGCGGCCGAACCGCGATAAGCAGACACGGTCGAGGCAGGCAAGCCGCAGCGGTAGCGCACGAGTTCGCCCTTCCATTGCGAGACGGCCAGCGTCAGCGCATCGAATTCGTCGCGCACCGAGGCGGCGAGCGTGGTGCTGGTCGTGACGTCGAGCAGTTCGCTGGCCTTTGGCCCGTGCAGCGACTTTGCCCAGCTCCGGTCGCTGCCGCTGCCGGCATCGGCGACGATGAAGATCAGCGTCGTCAGCCGCACGGCGGCCGATGGCGAGAGCGGTCCGTAAGGCGTGCCGGCGGCGTAGCGTTCGAGCGCGAAGCCGGTGACGCCGATATTGTCGGTCAGGCCACCGTCCAGCAGCTTCACATAGTCGTGCGGGCCGGCATTCTGGTAGGCATCGAGCGCGGCGGCGTAAGCCTTCAACCTCAGCGGGGCGTTGTGGTCGGCAAGCGCCCGGCTCAGCCATTGCGGCCTGTGATAGCCGCAATCCGGGCTGGTGGCGGCGACGACGATCGGCGCGAAGACGATCGGCACGGCGGCCGAGGCCGCCACCGCATCGGCAAGCCGCACCGTGTCGAGGTCGCTGCACAGAGCCGCGAAGGTGTCGTAGGTGAACAGGAACGGCGTGCGGTTGTAGATGTCGGAAGCATTGATCCACACGATAGGACCGGCGGGCCGGCGGAAAGCGTCGAATGTCGCGCCGTCGAAGAGATGGTCGTTCAGCCATTTGGCGAAGCCGCTGCGGTCGTTGACGCCGCCATAGTAGGCGCGCACGAGATTGACCGGCGAAATCCTTTTCCGGAGGTCGGCTTCGGCGTCCTGGATCAGGAACCGCTCGCGAAAGTCGCGGTAACCATCCTTGCCCTTGTAGCCGAAATAGGCAGCGGCCACCGCGCCGCCGGACGCGCCGGAGATCATCCTGACATCGTCGACCAAGGTGCGCCTGCGCGGCCGTTCGTCGATGACGATGTCGTCCAGCGCCCGCAAGACGCCGTAGGAGAAGGCCGCGGCCCTTGTACCACCGCCAGAGAAGGCGAGGCCTACCACGGTCGAGCCGTCGTCGCCCGGATCGGGAATGTAGGCCGGCGACGGCTGGCCGGCCTGGGGAGTGAAGACGTTGATCGGGCCGACATCGTCGGCGACGCAGCCGGCCAGAAGCACCGAGGCCACAACGGCACAGACAAGGTGAAAACGCATCGAACTCCCCCGACCTGTCCCTCACACGCAGCCGGGCAGAACCTAGCCGCATTGCCGCGCCCGGCGCAACCAGTCGCTCAAGAGATTACAGGGAACCGAATTCAGGTTGCAAAGCATGGAACCGAAGTCGCAGCGGCCCGTTCTGCCTCCCGCGGACTAAACAAACCACAGGAGATGCGGACAATGGTGAACAAGGATCAGGTGGCGGGCGTTGCCAAGCAGGTCAAAGGCTCGGTCAAGCAAGCCGCCGGCAAGGCCACGGGCGACCGGAAGACCGAGGCCGAGGGCGCTGCCGACAAGATCGCCGGCAAGGTGCAAAAGACGTATGGCGACGTGAAGGACAAGGTGAAGAAGGCGCTCTGATCGGCCATTTGCGCTACCAAGGCGACGAGGAAGGTGGCTTCGGCCGCCTTTTTTGTTTCTAGAACTCCTTGGAGAAAGCATTGGTGAAAGCGACTTCGCCATGGTCGCCGGTTGCCTCGCCCAGCGCCACATCCATGCTGTCATTGGTCACCCGCGCCAGCGCAAAGCCGCCCATATAGGCGGCTTTCGGCTTGAACAGATCGACCCCGTCGCTGCGATAGATCATCGGCACCTCATGCTGGTGGCCGTGAAAGATGGCGATGACATTGTAGCCCTTCAGCGTTGCCAGGAGCGCCTGCCGGTCCGCCTCGCTCCACCAGTGCGGCGCGCCGGCGCCGTCATCGTCAAAGGTCCGTTTGGCTGGATCCCACCGCTCAATGGAGAACGTATCCCAGCCATAGTGCTGGAACAGGATGACGGGACGGCCGTCGCCGGCATAGGTCGCCAGATCCTGCCTCAGCCATGGCAGGCTGGAGACCGCGCCATGGCCGGTGTCGCCGGCGAAGCGGTGCGTCTGGATGAGATGCAGGCCACCCCAGTCCCAGGAATAACAGTCGGTATCGACATCGTACTCGGTCGCCGGCACCGGCGGCTTGAAGAACACGCCCGGGCGGTGGTTGACCTCGACATAGTCGCGCAACTCGCGCCGGTACCAGTCGACATGAGGCGGCGGCCCGTTCTGGTCGAGATCATGGTTGCCGAGCCCGACATAGACCGGCATGTGCACGCGATCCGGGCCGACACCTTGCTGGTAGCGCTGGCTGAACTGGAGAAGCTGCGTGCCCTCGCTAGGCTCGGTGATCTGGCCGCCGCCATCGTCGGTCATGTCGCCGCCGACGACGAGGCCGAGCGGCGTGGCGATACGGCTGCCGGCCGAGCGCAAGCCGGTGGCGACACCGCCGATTTCGGCGGGCCATTGCTTGTCGCCGATGCCGTTCAGAGCCGCGACACTGCGCAGCAAGGCAGCGTCGGTCTTGCCTTCCTGCTGGCAATTCGGGCTCAAGCCGCTGGCCATGCGGCAGGCATGGACATCGGCGATGAACAGAAAGGTGGCGTCGATGGGCTGAATGCGCTGCCCGGTCTGACTGAGCGCCGGGCGCGCAAAGGCGCCTGCCGCAGCAAACCCCGCCGCTTGCGCAAGGAAGTTGCGGCGGGAAACCAATTTCGACGAGCGGCAATTCTTCATGCACTGAAATTCGCATGACCAGCGCCCGGCCGTCCAGTCTCGCACCGAATTCCCCGGCCATCGACAGCGCGGCGTCAGTCTGGCATTCCTTTGCGACTAACGCCCAAGTTGTGAAGGAAAGAGGAGGCCCTCATGAGAGTTGCCGCCATCGGCATTGCACTTGTCATCCTGGCCACGGCGGGCGCCTCGCACGGCGCCGAATGCATAGACGCCAAGGCCGCGAAGGCCGGTTTCGTCCTTTCGAAAGCGGGCATAAGCAGCGAGTTTCGGCCTGCGGCGGGCGGAATGATGCATGTCGCCAACACATATGAGTCCGCCTCGCCGCAGACGCAGTTCCTGTTCGGCGGCCTGATCGAGGTGTTTCGCGACAGCAACACGGGTCAGCTTGCGATGATCCCGTTTTCCGATCTCAGAAAGCTGTTTCCGCTCAAGGCGGGGGCGAAAAGCAAGACGATTTTCGTCCGTCTGGCGCCAAACAAGCAACCGAAAGGCACGGAGACGCTTGAGCTCGCCGTCAAAGGCAAGGAAACGTTCAGCCTGGGTACCTGCAAATACAATGTGCTGGCCGTCAAGGAGACGATCAAGAACCAGGCCGGCGAAACGCTGGATGAATTCACCGCGCTCTACGCGCCCGACCTGAAGGCTGTTCTCGCCAAACGCTATGACGAGGGCACGAATTCTGAAAGCGTGGTTGGCTATGAGGTGATCAAGCCGTTGGCGGAGTAGGCGGCGACTCGAATACTGGAGACGCTGGCAGGACAGCTGTCCCGCCGGCATCAAAGGGTTCCGGGTCTCAGCAGCACTCTGCGACGTCGCTTCGCCCCGCCCCTGGAGGCTGGGGAGGCTCCCTGCTCCAGCGCGTTCAGGCAATCGCGCAGCACGCCGGCGTCCTGCGCCGTCTTGGCCATCGCCATGGCGCCGGAATAGACAGCGACAGCCAGCGCCGCGAAGTGCTCGGGATCGATGCCCCCGTCCCCGCCTGCTTGCCGGTCGGCCCTGGCCTTGTCGGCGATCGCCTGGCGCCATGCCGAAAAGATGCCGGCAAGGGCCATGCGGAATTCCGGATCGGCCAGAGACAATTCATGCGCCAGATTGTTGAGCGGGCAGCCGCGCACGAAACCCTGGCTCTCAAGCTCCGCCGCCACGGCCTCGAACACCATGCGCACGCCCTCGCGGGCCGAGCCCGCCAACTGCACCGGCGCGATCCAGGTTTCCTCGACAGCGGACGCTACCCGCTCCTCGATCACCGCCAGCGCGAGCGCCTTCTTGGTCGGGAAATGGTGATGCAACGCGCCGCCGGTGACGCCCGCCGCCGCCATCAGGTCGCCGATGCTGGAGGCGTGATAGCCGCGCGCCTGGAAGGATTCTTCCGCCACGTCGAGCACGCGTTTGCGCATGCCTTCGGGATCGTTGGTGCGCTTCCGGGACCGCGTTGTTGTGGGAGAGTCGTTCACTGCTGACATTTCCTAGAAATAGCAGATTGACAAAACAGGACAACCGGTCTGTTTTAAAACAGGATGATCATCCTGTTTTGGAGTCGAGCGATGAACCTGCCCCTGAATGCGCCGCCGAAATCCGGCCTCAACGCCTCGCCTGTGGTCGAACTCAGGCAATATGTGCTGAAGCCCGGCCAGCGCGAGACGCTGATCGGCATCTTCGACGGCAGGCTGATCGAAGGCCAGGAAGCGGCCGGGATGACCATCATCGGCCAGTTCCGCGATCTCGACCGCCCTGACATGTTCGTCTGGCTGCGCGGCTTCGACGGCATGGCCGCGCGGAAGGACGCGCTGACCGGCTTTTATGGAGGACCGGTATGGGCAGCTTGGCGCGACGCCGCCAATGCGACGATGATCTCGTCCGACGACGTGCTGCTGCTGAAACCGGCATGGCAAGATGCTGGCTTCGACCTGTCGGGTTCGCGGCGCTTCCTCGAACCTGAAAACCCAAGTGATGACAGCCGCTTGAAGCGTATTGTTGTCATCCGGATTCATCATTTGCGACCGGGCGCCGAGGCTGGTTTCGCCAAAAACTTCGAAACGAAAGCCGTTCCGGTGCTCAAAACGCTCGGTGCAAAGCTACTCGGTGCCTTCATCAGCGAGCATGCCGAGAACAGTTTTCCGCGACTGCCGGTGCGGGAAGGCGAAAACGTCTTCATCAGCGTCAGCGGTTTCGACAGCACCGAGGCGCAGGGCCGCCATGAAGCCGCCTTGGCCGCCTCGCCCGAATGGCAGGCGCTACAATCGGCCCTGGCAAGGCCGATCGAGACATTGCGGCTGTCGCCGACCGCGCAATCGCTGCTCGGCTGAAGTTCATACGCTGCACCTTCAACCGATTTGCATCCTTGCCGTCCGCAATCTCCGCTTGAAGCCTTTTGTGCAACGCGATACGCCGTTGCCGAATTCGACAGACCGGAGAGACAAGTGAGCGCGCCAAAGACCAGAACCGAAACCGATACATTCGGTCCCATCGAGGTCGCCGCCGACCGCTACTGGGGCGCGCAGGCGCAGCGTTCGCTTGGCAATTTCAAGATCGGCTGGGAAAAGCAGCCGATCTCGATCGTGCGTGCGCTCGGCATCGTCAAGCGCGCGGCGGCGGAAGCCAATATGGACCTGAAGCGGCTCGATCCGGCGATCGGCAAGGTCATCATCGAAGCCTCACAGGAGGTCATCGACGGAAAGCTCAACGACCATTTCCCGCTGGTCGTCTGGCAGACCGGCTCGGGCACGCAGTCCAACATGAACGCCAATGAGGTGATCTCCAATCGGGCGATCGAGATGCTTGGCGGCGTCATGGGGTCGAAAAAGCCGGTGCACCCCAACGACCATGTCAATATGAGCCAGTCGTCGAACGACACCTATCCGACGGCCATGCATATCGCCTGCGCCGAGCGCATAGTGCATGATCTCCTGCCGGCGCTGAAGCATCTGCACAAGGCGCTTGAAGCCAAGACCAAGGCCTTCGCCCACATCATCAAGATCGGCCGCACCCATACCCAGGATGCCACTCCCCTCACCCTTGGCCAGGAATTCTCCGGCTATGCCGCGCAAGTCGCCTCGTCGATCAAACGCATCGAGTTGACGCTGCCCGGCCTGCAGGAACTGGCGCAAGGCGGCACAGCCGTCGGCACCGGCCTCAACGCGCCGGTCGGCTTCGCCGAGAGAGTGGCGGATCGCATCGCCGCCATCACCGGCATCGCTTTCGTCACCGCCCCGAACAAGTTCGAGGCGCTGGCGGCGCATGATTCCATGGTGTTCTCGCATGGCGCCATCAACGCCTGCGCCGGCGCGCTGTTCAAGATCGCCAACGACATCCGTCTGCTCGGCTCCGGCCCGCGCTCCGGCCTCGGCGAACTGTCGCTGCCGGAAAACGAGCCCGGCTCCTCGATCATGCCGGGCAAGGTCAACCCGACCCAGTGCGAGGCGTTGACGCAGGTCTGCATCCAGGTGTTCGGCAACAATGCCGCAGTGACCTTCGCCGGCAGCCAGGGCCATTTCGAGCTCAACGTCTACAATCCGCTGATGGCTTATAATTTCCTGCAATCGGTGCAGCTTCTGGCCGACGCCTCGATCTCGTTCACCGACAATTGCGTTGTCGGCATCGAGGCGCGGGAGGACAACATCAAGGCCGCGCTCGACCGCTCTCTGATGCTGGTGACCGCGCTGGCGCCGACCATCGGCTACGACAACGCCGCCAAGATCGCCAAGACCGCGCACAAGAACGGCACCACGCTACGCGAGGAGGCCTTGGCGACCGGACTGGTCAGCGAAGCCGACTACGACCGGCTGGTGCGGCCGGAAGATATGACTCATCCGGGGTAAGAGGGCGGTCTGAAAGACACGGCTAATCACAAGCGGTCCAATCACGATAGCTTTACCGCGGTGAACGATCTGTCGCCGCCTAGGCATCTTTGGTGAACAGTGACCTTCCTCTATCTGAATGGGCATCAATCCCATTCGGAGACCCGCCATGTCCACCAACACTTCCGTCGCCGGTACCGGCACCGCTTCAAGCGCTTCGACCACGATCCTGCTCGGCCGCATCCTGCTGTCCGTCATTTTCCTGCTTTCCGGTTTCGGTAAGCTCACCGCGATTGCCGGCACCGCTGGCTATTTCGGCAGCCTCGGCCTGCCGCTGCCTACCGTAACCGCCATTGTCGTCGGCCTGATCGAGCTGCTCGGCGGCCTTGCCATCCTGGTCGGCTTCCAGACGCGAATCACAGCCTGGGTGCTCGCCATCTTCACCATCGCCACGGGCCTGGTTGCCCATACCGGCTGGGCCGATCAGATGCAGATGATCAGCTTCATGAAGAACCTGGCGATTGCCGGCGGCTTCCTCGTACTGGCTTCCTCGGGCGCCGGCGCGCTCTCGGTCGACGCCAGGCGCGGCTGAAGCAGACCGGAGACTGTCTACGAAAAAGGGGCGCGGAATTTTCCGCGCCCCTTTTTCGTTATCCGTGCATGCGTGCCGACCAGCGATGTCTGCTAGACTGGTACCGGAACAGGCCAACCGGCCGCCGTCAACGGAGGTGACCATGCCCCGTAATGTGCTGCTTCTCGTGTCCCGGCTGCTGCTCGCCGCGCTGTTTTTCCCGTCCGGTTTCCACGCGCTCGCCGACATAGCCGGCACCTCAGGCTATTTTGCCGGGCTTGGCCTGCCGCTGCCAACGCTTGTGGCCTGGGCAACGGGACTGTTCGAGCTGATCGCCGGGCTCGCTATCCTCGTCGGTTTCAAGACGCCGATCGTGGCGCTGCTGCTCGCCGCCTTTTGCGTTGCCGCCGGCTTTATCGGCCATTACGGCCAGGGCGGCGGCGATCCGACGCTGACCTTCCTGCATTCACAGATGCTGATGAAGGACATCGCCATCGCTGGCGGTTTTCTGGCGCTGGCAGTGGTTGGCGCCGGGGCATACTCGCTCGACGGTCGAGCGTTTGGAGTCGGCGCCGACGTCACCTGACCGGAACGGCTGCTTCACCGACTCGGCCTACTTCACCGACACGCTGGGCCCACCCTCGACCGCCAGCACGAGCCGGCGGTTGGCGACCCTCGCCAGTTGCGCCAGCCGGCCGGCCGGCCGCTCGCCGTAGAGATCGGCGAGCGGCGCCGGCAGCACCAGCGCCAGCGTCCCGTTTGGGCGGCTTTCCCATTTCAGCCGCGGCATGACGCCAGGCATCGCCGCGGTCAGCAGGTAGACGACGCGCATCGTGGCGGCCAGCACACGGGCGCGCTCGAGGTAGCGCGGGCTCGCCAGCGCCTTGATTTCCTGCGCGATCGTTTCGTTGAAGATACCGTCGTGGCGGTAGGCATTGGTCAGCGCGAGGAAGGCGCGTCCGGGATGGTCGACGCCGATGAAGGAGGCGTGAGCGATGATGTTGAGCGACTGCCTGCCGCGATATTCGGGATGAGCGCGCCAGCCGATGTCGGCAAGCAGGCAAGCCGCCTGCCGGTAGCGCGTCTCGTTCTCTGTCTCGTCCAGCCCGAAGGCGGCAAAGGTCTTGCCCGTCCATTCGACCAGCTCATGCGCATGGGTGACCGAGCGCGAACGGAGCCGGGCGAGTTCCTCCGAGGCGGAAATCAGCGGATCGGCCTTCTGCTCGGTCTCGTTGAGCAGCGAATAGAGAAAGCCTTCGCGCACGCCCAACGCCGAAACGATGATCCTGGACGGCTGCATCGCCGCCATGATCTCCTGCAGCACGATGGCGCCATAAGGCAGCAGCGAGCGGCGGTTCTTTGAGACGCCCTCAATGCCCTTCACCTTCTCGATCTCGCCCTTGGCCACCTGCTTGAGGAAGTTGGCGGCGCTGTCGATGGCGATCTCGTAGTGGTGCATGACGGCCAGCGGATAGTTGGTCATTTCCATGTGCAGCCGGGCGAGGTTTCGCCAGGTGCCGCCAACCGCATAGAATGGCCGGCCTTGTCCGCCTTTCAGCAATTTCGCCTTGGCGAGTTCGTCGCGCGCGATCTTTGCCGCCTGAGACAGCGAATTCCTGGCCATGTCCTGCAAGCGCAGGCCGCCCAGCGGCAGCGTGATGCCGTCGCCGATCGCCTCGCCTTCGACGTCGACCAGTTCGAGGCTGCCGCCGCCAAGGTCGCCGGCAATGCCGTCGGCCGGATGGAAGCCGGAAATGACGCCAAGCGCCGAATAATGGGCCTCCTGGCGCCCGGTCAGCACCTGAACCTCGGTCTTGAGCACGTCTTCGGCGCGGTGGATGAAGTCGGGACCGTTGACCGCCTCGCGGGCGGCGGCGGTCGCCAGCACATACATGCGCTCGGCGCCGGCCTGTTCGGAGAGCGCGCGGAACCGCCGGAACTCCTCCATCGAGCGGCTCACGCCCTCGGGGTCGAGCTTTCCGGTCGACACGATGCCGCGGCCAAGACCTGCAAGCATCTTTTCGTTGAACAAGGTGGTCGGCGAACGCGCCAGCCCCTCATAGACGACAAGGCGGATCGAGTTCGATCCGATGTCGATGATGGACAGCGGTCGGCGGTCTTGAAGCCGGCCCTGGGACGTTGAAATCATCAGCCGGTCGCTGCGCCGTTTTTCTTGCGGCGCTTGAACTGAGCGATGCGCTTGGGCGCGTGCGACTTCAGCGCATCGCCCCGTCCGGAAAGGCTCGGATTGGTCATGAAATATTCCTGCGCGTTGAACGGTTCCTCGCCCTCCTCCAGCACGACGCGCCGGGAGGTCCCGTCAGCCAATACGTCGAAACTTTGCTGGTTGTCCATGATGTTGCCCAGCATGATCTGGCCAAGAACCTGCTCATGCACAGTTGGATTGGTGATCGGCACCATGGTCTCGACGCGGCGGTCGAGATTGCGCGGCATCAGGTCGGCCGACGAGATGTAGACGATCGCGCCGTCCGACGGCAGGCCATGACCGTTGCCGAAGCAATAGATGCGGCTGTGCTCAAGGAAACGGCCGACGATCGACTTGACCCTGATGTTCTCCGACAGGCCCGGCACCTGCGGCCTGAGGCAGCAGATGCCGCGCACGACGAGGTCGATCTCGACGCCGGCGCGGCTGGCATCATAAAGCGCGTCGATGATGATCGGATCGACGAGCGAATTCATCTTCATCCAGATGCGCGCCGGTCGGCCACCGAGGGCATGGCCGACCTCGTCCGAAATGTGCTTGAGGATGCGGCTGCGCAACGTGAAGGGCGAGATCGCCAGACGCATCTCCTCGGCGGGCTCGGCGTAGCCGGTGATGAAATTGAACAGCTGGGCGACATCGCGGGCGATCGTCGGATCAGTGGTGAAAAAGGACAGGTCGGTGTAGATGCGCGCGGTGACCGGATGGTAGTTGCCGGTGCCCAGATGCACGTAGTTGCGCAACCTGCCGTCCTCGCGCCGGACCACCAGCGACATCTTGGCGTGGGTCTTCAGTTCGAGGAAGCCGAACACGACCTGGACGCCGGCGCGCTCGAGGTCGCGTGCCCAGCGGATGTTGGCCTCCTCGTCGAAGCGAGCCTTGAGCTCGACCAGCGCCGTCACCGACTTGCCGGCCTCGGCCGCGTCGACCAGAGCGCGCACGATCGGGCTGTCGTTGGAGGTGCGGTAGAGCGTCTGCTTGATCGCCACCACTTCCGGGTCGGCCATCGCCTGGCGCAGGAACTGCACGACCACGTCGAAGGATTCATACGGGTGGTGAACGATGATGTCCTTTTCGCGGATGGCGGCGAAACAGTCGCCGCCATGCTCGCGGATGCGCTCGGGGAAGCGTGGATTGTAGGGCCTGAACTTGAGGTCGTCGCGGGGAACGGCAACGATCTCGGAAATCTGGTTGAGCGCCAGCGGCCCGGTGAGCACGCTGATGCGGCTCGACGAGACGCCAAGCTCACCAGCGACGAAGTCGCGCAGCTCCGCCGGCATCAGCATGTCGAACTCGATGCGGATGACCGAGCCGCGGCGACGGCGCTTCAGCGCCGTCTCGAACAGCCGCACGAGATCCTCTGACTCCTCCTCAACCTCGATGTCGCTGTCACGGATGATGCGGAACGTGCCGGAACCCTTGACCTCGTAGCCGGGGAACAGCTTGCCTATATAGAGGCCAACCGCCTCTTCGAGCGGGATGAAGCGGACATGCTGCTTGCGGTCCGGCAGGCGGATGAAGCGCTTCAGCGCCACCGGCAGGCGCAGGAGCGCGCTCATCTCCTCACCATTCTTGCGATGGCGCAATTGCAGCGCCATCGAGAAGCCGAGATTGGGAATGAACGGGAATGGATGCGCCGGATCGATCGACAGCGGGGTCAGCACCGGAAAGACCTGTTCCTGGAAATGGTCCTCCAGCCAGGTCTTTTCATCCTTGGTCAGCGCGTCGCGGGTGATGCTCTCGATGCCCTCCTTGTTGAGCAGAAGCATCAGCGCCGAGAGGCTCTTCTGCTGGTCCTCCTGCAGGCGCTCGACCTCGCGCAGCAACTGTTCGAGCTGCTGCTCGGGCGTGCGGCCGTCCGGGCTCTTCAGCGCGATCCCTTCGCGCACCTGGCCGGCGAGGCCGGCGACGCGAACCATGAAGAACTCGTCCAGATTGGCGGCCGATATCGACAGGAAGCGGACACGCTCGAGCAGCGGATGATTGACGTTCAGCGATTCCTCGAGAACACGCCGGTTGAACTGCAGCCAGGAAAACTCGCGGTTGACGAAACGGTCCGGATTGCCGCCTTCGGGGCTTGCCGTCTCGACGTTGATGAATTCGTTCTGGACCGGCTTCAGTTCGTTCATGGTTCCTGTTCTTTCCACCCGCTTGCCGGCTTAACTTATCCTCTGACAGGCTTTTGCGACAGTTTCATTTCATCGATCTTGCAAAGAGACCGGTTATGATCCAGATGCAATTGCACGATATGAAGGAGACGACGATGGCAGGCGGTTCCATTCCCCATTTCCAGAACGATGCGGGCCATCCGGCGATCGACATCGGTGTCAGGGAATTCATGTGCACCGGCGCCAATCCGCCTTTCGACCATCCACATGTGTACCTCGACATGGGTGACGACAATGAGAAAGTCTGTCCTTATTGCTCGACGCTCTACCGCTATTCGCCGAAGCTGAAGGCGACGGAAACGCAGCCTGCGGGATGCCTGTATATCGACCAGGCCGCCTGAAGCGCCTGCCACACAAATGGACGACACGCGGTCCCGGCAGGTCCTCATCGCCGGAGCCGGCATTGCCGGGCTGACCGCGGCACTGGCATTTTCCGAGCGCTTCTATCTGGTGCGGCTGTTCGAACAAGCAGAGCAGCTCGAGGCGGCCGGCGCCGGTATCCAGCTTTCGCCCAATGCGACGCGCATCCTTCGCCAGCTCGACGTGCTCGACCGGCTGTTGCCGACGGCGGTGCGGCCGGAGGCGGTCGTGCTCAGGGATGCCGCCACCTTGCGCGAGCTGGCGCGGGTGCCGCTCGGCGAGGCCGCCGAAAAGCGCTGGGGTGCTCCCTATCTCGTTGCTCACCGCGCCGATCTGCAGAGCGCGCTGATGGAGCGCCTGGCCGAACGGCCCGACATCAGCCTTGTCACCGGCGCGCGCGTCTGCAGCGTCGCCGCAAGTCCCCCTCGTGTCACGGCGACGGCCGTGGCTGCCGGCACGACAATCGAAGCCGGCGGCTTTCTGTTGATCGGCGCCGATGGTGTCTGGTCGAAGATCCGCGACCTTAGCGCTTCGGCCAGCAATGGATGGGCCAGGAATGGATCGGCGAGGAACGGGACTTCCGCCCGAAACGCCTCAAGCCGGTTTTCGGGCGAGCTTGCCTGGCGCGCCACCGTTCGAGCCGACAGTGTTGCCGGAGAAGCCTTTGCCGCGGTGGGCGCGGTCAATTGCGTGACCACCTTCCTGCATCCCGGCTTTCACCTTGTCGCCTATCCCGTCAGCCATGGCAGGGCATTCAACCTGGTTGCCTTCACAGCAGGTGAGAAAATCGCCGAGGGCTGGTCCGGCCGTGCCGACCCGGAGATTCTCGCCGGTGCCATGCGCGGCACGGCGGCAGCGCTGGTCCGGCTTGCCGAGGAGGCCGGCCCATGGACTGCGTGGCCTGTGCATACCGTCGACCAGCGCCCGCCCTGGACGACACCCGCTGGGATCGCGCTGATCGGCGACGCGGCGCATGCAATGACACCGTTTGCGGCGCAGGGCGCGGCGATGGCGATAGAGGATGCCGCGACCCTTGCCGGTCTTGTCGCCGCCTCGCCCGCCGATCCCGCAGCCGCGCTTGCAGCCTGGGAAAAGATGCGGCGGCCGCGCGTCGCCAGGGTCGCCCGGCGCGGCGCGCTCAACCGTCTCGCCTGGCACGCTTCGGGCCCGGTGGCGGTCGCCCGCAACATGGTTCTGAGACTGCGCTCGCCGGAAAAGCTCGCGGCGGATCTCGACTGGCTCTATGGGTGGCAGCCGCCTGACCAGCCCACACCAGCAAAACCTTGACGTAGTGCCATTTTGTAGTTACATTTTTGCAGTTACATTAGGCATAGATTGCGATTTGAATGGGATGCCGAAAAAGCAGCATCTAACTTGCGCAAACATGGCGTGAGTTTCGAGGTCGCCACCGGCGTTTTCCTCGACCCCTTTGCATTGACGATCCAAGACCGAGTGGAGGAAGGCGAATATCGCTGGCAGACCATTGGCGTCGTCGACGGAACATTCGTGCTGTTGATTGCGCATGCTGACCGGGAGGAAGACGGGATCGACGTGATCCGCATCATTTCAGCGCGGCAAGCCACACCCAAGGAGAGACGAAGCTATGGGCAAAATCGTCCGACATGAAATCGACCCGGCGAATCCGCCGGCGTTGACAGAGGCCCAGAAAGCCGAGATCGCTGCTCTAAAGGCGCGACCGGAGAGCAGCATCGATACGAGCGATATCCCTGAGCTGACCGAAGATTTCTGGCAGAGCGCTGTCCGAAATCCCTATTTCAAACCGATCAAGCAGCAACTGACCCTTCGTCTCGATGCCGATCTCGTTGCCTGGTTCAAGAGACGCGAACCGGATGGCCGCGGCTACCAAAGCGCGATCAACAAGGCACTTCGCGAATATGTGGCGAAACAGCAGCGCAAGACCGGCTGACCAAGACCCGCCTACAAGGAGTGGTGGCGATAGCTTCAGCCATCAATTGTAAAGCCGCATCGACAGGCCAAGCGAGGCCGGCAGCGGGTTCCACCAGCCTGTGCGCAGGCCGGCGGTGCGCAATGCCGCCGCCGTCCAAGTGTTGCAGCCGACCAGTGCGTTAAAACGGCCGTTCGCCTCGTAGAAGCGGTCGAAACCGGAATAGGCGGCATTCTCGACCACGATCGGGCCGTTTGGCCCTTGCTGGAAACTCGCCGCGATGAAGTCGAGCAGTGCTGTAAAATGTTCCTCGCCGACATCGAAGCCAGCGACATCGGGATGCGGTTCGGCGATGTCGCCGGCGATGTCGACATGCATCACCGAAGCGTCCGACGTCAGCGCCTTCATCACCGGCACGGCCTTCAGTTCCGACCAGGTCGGCGTCTCCAGATAGAAGGCGCGGCCGCCCCAGCCGAAGACGATGTAACGGACCTCCGCCGCGTCGGCCGGAATGCCGGCATCGACCAGGAAGCGGAAGCGCTGGCGTACGCCGTCGTCGACAGGAATGGCGATGTCGGTGTGGATCGGGTTCTTCAACACAAGGATGTGCCGCGCAGTGGCGGGATTGGCGACGGCCGCTTGCAATAGCGGGCGCGGCACCAGCGCGCCCAGTGTCACGGCGAGCGCGATTGCCACTGCCAGTATGCCGAGAAAACGCCCGAGCTTTTTCACCGGGCACGGCATTGCGATCTGGCCGCGACGCAAGGAAATGCGATCGCCGGCAGGCCATCGGGACGAAAAAGAGCCCGACCGGGTTGCGGCCGGGCTCTTTCGATTTGCATGAGACCGATCAGTGCAGGATCTGCGACAGGAAGAGTTTCGTGCGCTCGTGGCGTGGATGGTCGAAGAACTCGGCCGGCGTGTTCTGCTCGACGATCTGGCCCTGATCCATGAAGATCACCCGGTTGGCGACCTTGCGGGCAAAGCCCATCTCGTGGGTGACGCAGAGCATGGTCATGCCCTCTTCGGCCAGCCCGACCATGGTCTCCAGCACTTCCTTGATCATTTCCGGATCGAGCGCCGAGGTTGGCTCATCGAACAGCATGATGCGCGGGTTCATGCACAGCGAGCGGGCGATGGCGACGCGCTGCTGCTGGCCGCCGGAAAGCTGTCCCGGATATTTGTTGGCCTGTTCCGGGATCTTGACGCGCTTGAGGAAATGCATGGCGATTTCCTCGGCCTGTTTCTTCGGCGTCTTGCGCACCCAGATCGGCGCCAGCGTGCAGTTCTCCAGGATGGTCAGATGCGGGAACAGGTTGAAGTGCTGGAACACCATGCCGACCTCGCGGCGCACCTCGTCGATCTTCTTCAGATCGTTGGTGAGTTCCTTGCCGTCGACGACGATCTTGCCCTTCTGGTGCTCCTCCAGCCGGTTGATGCAGCGAATCATGGTCGATTTGCCGGAGCCGGACGGGCCGCAGATGACGATGCGCTCGCCGCGCATCACCTTCAGATTGATGTCCTTCAGCACATGGAATTCGCCATACCATTTGTGCATGGCGATGATGTCGATGGCGACATCGGTGTCGGAGATGTGCATCTTCTTGGCATCGACCTTGATTTCTTCCGCGCTGACGGCGTTTTCGGTGGCCATGGCAGATTCCCCTTTTTGTTCTTAGCGTTTGTGGCCGGTGTCGAGCCGGCGTTCCGTGTACATTGAATAGCGCGACATGCCGAAGCAGAACAGCCAGAAGACGAACGCGGCGAACACCAGGCCTGACCTGGCCGTCTGCGGCGTTGCCCAGTTGGCGTCGGAGAAGTTCTGTTTGACGATGCCGAGCAGGTCGAAGATCGAGATGATGAGGACCAGGCTGGTGTCCTTGAACATGCCGATGAAGGTATTGACGATGCCCGGAATGACCAGCTTCAGCGCCTGCGGCAGCACGATCAGGCCCATCTTCTGCCAATAGCCAAGGCCGAGCGAATCAGCGCCCTCATACTGGCCCTTCGGGATTGCCTGCAAGCCGCCGCGGATCACCTCGGCCATATAGGCGGCGGCAAATAGCGACACGCCGATCAGCGCCCTGAGGAACTTGTCGAAGGTGACGCCAGCCGGCAGGAACAGCGGAAGCATGACGCTGGCCATGAACAGAACGGTGATCAGCGGGATGCCGCGCACCGTCTCGATGAAGATGATGCACAGCATCTTGACGATCGGCATCTTCGAGCGCCGGCCAAGCGCCAGCACGATGCCAACCGGCAGCGACACGGCAATGCCGACGAAAGACAGGGTGAGCGTCACCAGGAGCCCGCCCCACCGCGATGTCTCGACATGCGGCAGGCCGAACATGCCGCCGACCAAAAGGACGAAGGATACAATCGGCAGCACCAGGAACAGCAGGATGGCGTTCAACCCCTTGCCGGGAATGCGAGGGATCAGTATCGGCACCAGCAGCGCCACGAACAGGATGGCGACCACGATCGGCCGCCAGCGTTCCTCGATAGGATAGGTGCCGAACATGAATTGACCGAACTTGGCGTTAACAAAGGCCCAGCAGGCGCCGGACCAGCCGTCCGGCTGGATGCCGCCCTGCGCCACCGTGGCGCAGACGGTGCGGTCCGCCCCCGTCCACTGGGCGTTGATGAAGGCCCAGTTGATCATTTGCGGCAGGATCATCGCGACCAATGCGATGCCGATGATGGTCAGGATGGCGTCGCCGGCCGAACCGATCAGGTTCGTGCGCACCCAGGCTCCCATACCGCGCACGCTAGCCGGCGCCGGCTGTGCCAAGGCCATTTCGGTGCGCACCCAGGACATGTCGTGTTCCTGCATGGCCTTACCTCTCCACCAGTGCCATCCGGGCGTTGACCACATTCATGATCGCCGAGGTCACCAGGCTAAGTACGAGATAGACGGCCATCATGATCAGCACGCCCTCGACCGCCTGGCCGGTCTGGTTCAGAACCGTCCCGGCGGTCGCGGTAAGATCCGGGTAGCCGATGGCGATGGCGAGCGACGAGTTCTTGGTCAGGTTGAGATATTGGCTGGTCAGCGGCGGAATGACGATGCGCATGGCTTGCGGAATGACGACAAGCCGCAGGATCGATCCCGATCGCAGCCCGAGTGCCGCGGCCGCCTCGGTCTGGCCCTTGCTGACGCCCCTGATGCCGGCGCGCACGATCTCGGCGATGAAGGCGGCGGTGTAGAAGGATAGCGCCAGGTAAAGCGACAGAAACTCGGGGCTGACCTGGAAGCCACCGGTCAGGTTGAAGGTCGATTGCTTTGGATAATCAAAGCTCAAGGGGAAGCCGCTCAGCGCATAGGCAAGCAGCGGCAGACCGACGATCAGCGCGGCGGACGTCCAGAACACCGGGAATTGCTGGCCGGTCGCCATCTGCCGCTGATGCGCCTTGCGGGCGACAAACCACGCCATGGCTATGCCGACAAGCAAGGCAACGAAGATCAGCCAGGAGCCGTCGCCCCACATGGCGCGCGGAAAGTAGAAGCCGCGCTGGTTGAGGAAGGAGCCGAACGGCAAATGGATGCTCTCGCGCGGCGGCGGCAGCACCGCAAGGACGCCGGAATACCAGAAGAAGATGACCAGCAGCGGCGGAATGTTGCGGAACACCTCGACATAGACCGTGCAGATCTTCCTGATCAGCCAGTTATGCGAAAGCCGGCCGATGCCGATGATAAAGCCGATGATGGTCGCGGTGATGATGCCGACGACGGCAACGATCACGGTGTTGATAAAGCCGACCAGAATGGCGCGGCCATAGGTCGAATCCGACGAATAGGCGATTGCGCTCTCACTGATGTCAAAGCCGGCGCGGCCCTTGAGGAAACCGAAGCCGGAAGCGATATGCAGGCGCGTCAAATTGACAATGACGTTATGGGCAATCCACCAGACCAGCGCCACCACCGCGATGATGACCAAGGCCTGGAAGAAGAGACCGCGAACCCTCGGATCGTTGATGAAGGAACCGCGGCTTGGCTCCTCGCGAAGAATTTCCTGCGATGCCATTCGACCATCCTTCTGGCGACCACCCTCCTGGCGCCCATCCCCTGGAAAGAGAAAACGGGAGGCAGAGGACCTGCCTCCCGGTTCACATTTCGGTCAGCGGATCGGCGCGCCGTATTGCAGGCCGCCCTTGGTCCACAGCGCGTTGATGCCGCGCGCGATCTTCAGCGGGCTGCCCGAACCGACATTGCGATCGAAAATTTCGCCGTAGTTCCCGACGGCCTTGACGATGTTGACTACCCAGTCGTTGGAGACGCCGAGATCGGTGCCGATCTTGGTTTCGGCTTCCTGGCCGAGCACGCGCTTGATCTCGGGATTGTCCGAGGCCTTCATCTCCTCGACATTGGCCTTGGTGATGCCGAGTTCCTCGGCGTCGAGCAGCGCGAAATAGGTCCACTTGACGATGTGGTACCACTGGTCGTCGCCCTGGCGCACGGCTGGTCCGAGCGGCTCCTTGGAGATGATTTCGGGCAGCACGACGTGGTCGGCGGGCGCGGCAAGCGTCAGGCGGATGCCGTAGAGGCCCGACTGGTCGGTGGTGTAGACGTCGCAGCGGCCCGCGTCATAGGCGGCGTTGACCTCTTCCAGCTTTTCGAAGACGACCGGGTTGTACTCCATCTTGTTCGACTTGAAATAGTCGGCAAGGTTGAGCTCGGTGGTGGTGCCGCTCTGCACGCAAACCGCCGCTCCCGAAAGCTGGAGCGCGGAATTGACGCCCGGCAGTTTCTTGGCGTTGATCATGAAGCCCTGGCCGTCATAGTAGGTGACGCCGATGAAGTTCAGGCCAAGTGCCGTATCGCGGTTGATGGTCCAGGTGGTGTTGCGCGACAGGATGTCGATTTCGCCGGATTGCAACGCGGTGAAGCGCTCCTTGGCGCTGAGCGGCGTGAACTTGACCTTGGAGCCGTCACCGAAGACGGCGGCCGCGACCGCGCGGCAGAAATCCGCGTCGATGCCTTGCCAGTCACCCTTGTCGTCCGGCGCCGAGAAGCCGGCCAGACCGGTCGAGACACCGCATTGGATGAAGCCCTTCGCCTTGACATCGTCGAGCGTGCTCGCCGATGCGGCCGAAGCCATCACTCCAAGCGTGGCGGCGCCGAGAATGCCGATTGCAATGTGTTTCATGACCCACAGACCCTTTTCTGTTTTCAGGCAAAGCCCGATCTTTTCCCGTGTGAACGCAGTTCCGGTTCCGGCCCATTTCCGAAACCCCGCATCGTAACCGACGCGCTGCCTCCCATTCACAGACTGCATCGAAGGCGATTATTCCTGTGAGGTCAAGGAAAATGACCGAAAGCGAAAGAGTTTGAAAACCAATTGCCTGAAATGCCTGAATTGCAGACAAACGCATCGGAAAGCAGCAAGCCACGCAAACAGAATTGGCAGACTCCGATTAGCCCAATCCGGGTTTCCCCCAGGGCAATCATCCTTGCGATCTACTTGGCATTGCGGCCACTTGGCCAAGAGAATTGGCATATCCGATGATTGCCGACTGGCGAGCGCCGGCTGTTGCACGGCCAATGCCGCCGCACTATGGCTAGCGTCTCACCACAAGGCGAAGAAGAATGGCACAAGACGGCGTCGACAGCATGGGCATAAACACGCGGCTTGCCCACTCGGGAAACAATCCGCACGACTATTTCGGCTTCGTCAATCCGCCCGTCGTGCATGCTTCGACCGTGCTCTATCCCAATGCGGCGGCGATGGCGGCGCGCAGCCAGAAATACACCTACGGCACGCGCGGCACGCCGACCACCGATGCGCTGGCCGCCGCCATCGACGCGCTGGAGGGTTCGGCCGGCACGATCATGGTGCCCTCGGGCCTGGCGGCGGTGATGGTGCCGTTGCTGGCCTTCCTGTCGTGCGGCGATCATGTCCTGATCGTCGATAGCGTCTATCACCCGACCCGCAATTTCGCCGACACGATGCTGAAGCGGCTGGGCATCGACGTCGAATATTACGATCCGCACGCCGGCGCCGGCATCGCGTCCCTGATCAAGCCCAACACAAGGGTGGTGTTCACCGAATCGCCGGGTTCCAACACGTTCGAGGTGCAGGACATACCGGCCATCGCTAAGGCAGCACATGCCGCGGGCGCCATCGTCATGATGGACAACACCTGGGCGACGCCGCTCTACCTCCGCCCACTCGACCACGGCGTCGACATCTCAATCCACGCGGCGACGAAATACCCGGCCGGCCATTCCGACGTGCTGCTGGGCACCGTGTCGGCCAACGCTGCCTGCTGGAAACAGCTTTGCGAGACCTTCAACACGATGGGATGCTGCGCCGGACCTGACGACGTCTACCAGGTGTTGCGCGGCCTGCGCACGATGGGCGTGCGCCTCGACCACCACCAGCGCAGCGCGCTCGACATCGCCGGCTGGCTCGAGGGCCAGAAGGGCGTGGCGCGCGTGCTGCATCCTGCGCTCCCCAGCCATCCCGACCACGGGCTGTGGAAGCGCGACTTCCGCGGTTCGAGCGGCATCTTTTCGATCGTTCTGGCGGGCGGCGGGCAGAAACAGCAGCACGCCTTGCTCGATGCGCTGAAAATATTCGGCCTCGGCTATTCCTGGGGCGGCTACGAGAGCCTTGCGGTGCCGGTCTTCCTCGGCGACCGCACCATCGCCAAAGGCCCTTATGACGGACCGCTGATCCGTCTGCAGATCGGGCTGGAGGATGTCGACGACCTCAAGACCGATCTGGCACGCGGCTTGGCAGCGGCGGCTAGCGCTTAAAGGACCGCTGCCAAACCGATTCCGCCAACTGGCGTAACGTCCTCAAAAGATTGATGAAAGGTTCGGCGCCGCTCGACCATTCGGCGTCGCTGCGCAATGTTATTTCCCTGCGCGGCGATTTTCCGGATCGGTTTGGCTTCCCAATTCAACGGGCCGGCTCCATTGCGGCGCGAACACGCCGAAATGGCGCATTGCAGATCCAGTTCAGAGTTTCAGGTACAGCATGGCCTTCCGCCTTTTCGTTCCCATTCTCGCCGGCGCGACGCTGCGCGAGCGCATCATCGCCTGTATCGGCGCGACGATCGGCATCGCGCTGACAGGCGCGATCGGCGGCCTGGTGCTTGGCAACGGCCCGCACGTGCCGCTGCTGGTGGCGCCGATGGGGGCATCCGCGGTGCTTTTGTTCGCGGTGCCGGCAAGCCCGCTGGCGCAGCCATGGTCGATCATCGGCGGCAACACCATCTCGGCGTTGGTCGGGGTGATCGTGGCGCATTTCGTGCATGAGCCCGTCCTTGCCACGGGCATTGCCGTAGCGCTTGCCATCGCCGCCATGTCGTTCACTCGCTGCCTGCATCCGCCCGGCGGCGCGGCTGCGCTTACCGCTGTGTTCGGCGGGCCGGCCGTCATCAGTGCGGGCTTCCTGTTTCCCTTCGTCCCCGTGGCGCTGAACTCCATCGTACTGGTGGCGCTCGGCTACGGCTTCCATATTCTGTCCCGACGCAACTATCCGCACGTGCCAGCCCCTCCCCCAAGGAGCGCGCATGGAACCATCGACCCGCCGGCGCGGGAGCGGGTCGGCTTCCGGCCCGAGGATATCGATGCCGCGCTTGGTGCGCTGGAGGAGACCTTCGATATCGACCGCAACGATCTCGAACGGTTGCTGCGGCAGGTCGAATTGCAGGCGATGGTGCGTTCGCACCGGACCTTGCTATGCCAGGACATCATGTCGCGTGATGTGATTTCGATCGATGAGCAGGCGCCTGCCGACAAGGCCCGTCATTTGCTGCTCGACCATAACATCCGCACGCTGCCGGTCGTCGATGGCGAAGCAAGGCTGATCGGCGCCGTCGGCTTACGGGAACTGACGCGAGCGGCGGAGGCTGTGAAGGGCGTGACATCGACGGCGGCGACCGCTTCGGCAAGCGCGCCGGCGATGAGCCTGCTGCCCGTGCTCACTGACGGGCGCAGCCACGCCGTCATCATCGTCGATGACGACAGGCGCATCCTGGGCTTGATCACGCAGACCGATCTCCTGGCGGCGGCGGCGCGGGCGCAGGCCGCAAACATGCCAACGGCGCAAGCGGCACAATAACCGCTGCCTGCAAAAGATGTGCAGGAACCTTTTGCAGAGCAAAGGTCGGCGGAACAAGGATGATCCCGCCGAAGGCATCGGCGAGCCTGACGCTGAAGACGGCCGAAGCGGTCGACTATTTCTGCCGCTTCCATCCCAACATGATGGGTCGCCTTGTGGTCCGGCCCTGATCCTGCTCCGCTGCCCCGTCCAGCGCCAGTGAGGCGCGCCTGGCTTCATCAGGCCGCGTGACATGCGTCCACGAGCCGTCATAGCTCGGCTTGCGCCGCGCGATCCAGGCGTCCAGCCCTTCGCGCAGATCGGCGGTCGGGGCCATGCGGGCGAACTGCTCGGCCTCGACCAGCAAGCCCTCGGCGATGCTCTGGTTGAGGCCGCGCGCCACTGCCGTGAGGATGCTCGCGACTGCCGCCCGCGAGTGGCGGCCGATGCGACGGGCGAGATCGAGCGCGGCCGGCATCAGATCCTCATGCGGCACCACCTGGTTGACGAGGCCGAGCTCTAATGCGCGCTGCGGCGAGAATGCCTCGCCCGTCAGCAGCAATTCGAGCGCACGCTTGCGTCCGGCGAGCCGCGGCAAACGCTGCGTTCCGCCAAAGGTCGGCGGCATGGCAAGATTGATCTCGGGCTTGGCGAAAAGAGCTCGTCTGCTGGCGATGGCGAGCGGCACCGCTTCGGTGATCTCGCAGCCGCCGCCAAAGGCAAGGCCATTGACGGCCGCGATGACGGGTTTGCGGAAGGCTTCCAACCGCGCCGTCAGCCGCTGGCCGCGCATGACGAAGTCGCGCAGCGCGATGTCGGCGCCGCTGGCAACGCTGACCGAAAATTCAGGAATGTCGGCGCCAGCGGAGAAGGCCCGCTCGCCGGCGCCGGTGAGGACGACCGCGAGGACGGTATCGTCGACTTCAATGTCGTCGAGAACCGCAAGCAGCCGGTCGATCAGGGCATGATTCAAGGCGTTGAGTTTTTCGGGGCGATTGAGGGTGAGCACCGCGATCCCGTCGCAGCTTTCGCTCAGCACAAGGTCGGTCATATCTTTCCCTTTCCGCAATGCGATGGCCGCAAAGGATCAGGTTCCTCATTGTATGTATATTCACTAGTCGGTATACATGACTACATGCCTGACGCTGCAAGCCCTACCCGCAAGCGCATTGTCGACGCCGCGACGAAGCTCTTCTATGGCCAAGGCATCGGCCGCGTCAGCGTCGACGCGGTGGCCGAAAAGGCAGGCCTGACTAAGCGCACGCTTTATTATCACTTCAAGAGCAAGGACGAGCTGATCGCCGCCTATCTCGATGGCCGCGATCAGCCCAATCTTAAACAGATGGCCGGCTGGTTCGACGATGCCGAAGGCGGCGCGGACAAGAAGGTGGAAGCGATCTTCACCAACCTGGCGCGCGTGACCCGCCACCCCAAATGGAAAGGCTGCGGCTTCCTGCGCACGGCGGCGGAACTGGCCTCGATGCCTGGACACCCCGCGGTCAAGGCCGGGGCGCGGCACAAGACCAGGTTCGAGACATGGCTGGCCGGCGAATTGTCGACCCACGGCATCGGTGAGCCGCAAATGCTGGCGCGCGAGATCGTGCTGCTCATGGACGGCGCCTTCTCGATCATGCTCATCCATCGCGATCCCGACTATGTCGAAGCGGCCGGACACGCGGCCGGTGTGTTGGTCAAGGTGAGGATGGGGGCGACTTAGATATCGGCACCCAACACCTCGGTCTCAATGAACTGCCGCTGAGCGCCATACCTTCTCGATCGTGGCCATGACGGAAGGGCTCCCGTGGTCGCTCGTCTAGACAAAGTCCTCGCAATGCGCGAGCATCCAGGGCCTCGTGCACGAGCGGCCATTGATGCCTTCACCATGGCGGATGCGATATCCGAAATCGACTAAGGCCTTGGTGGTCTGGCGCAGACGAGTAGGATGACGGATGCCAGTGTTGCCCTGTAAATCCAGGCCGGCACGCTCGTTTTTCTGGGCGCTTGCGGCTGCAAGCCTGTCCGGCTGCGCGGGCGGGGTGCTTGATCCGCAAGGCCCGATCGGTGCGGGCAACCGTACGATCCTGCTCAACTCGCTTGCGGTGATGCTGGTCATCGTCATTCCGACGCTGGTGGCGCTGCTTGCCTTCGCCTGGAAGTTCCGCGCCTCCAACAGCAAGGCCCGTTACGATCCGGAATTCACCTATTCGGGCCGCATCGAGCTGATCGTCTGGTCCATCCCGACGCTCACCATCCTCTTCCTTGGCGGACTGATCTATTACGGATCCCATCAACTCGATCCGCGCAGGCCGATCGCCTCCAGCCGGCCGCCGCTCGAGATCCAGGTGGTGGCGCTCGACTGGAAGTGGCTGTTCCTCTACCCGGAACAGGGTGTGGGAACGGTCAACCAGCTGGTCATCCCGGCCGGGGTGCCGGTGCATTTCAAGCTGACTTCAGCCAGCGTGATGAACACGTTCTTCGTGCCCCAGCTCGGCAGCATGATCTATGTCATGAACGGCATGCAGACCGAACTGCATCTGCAGGCCGACCGCGAGGGCGATTATTTCGGCCAGTCGGCGCATTTCAGCGGCGACGGTTTTTCGGACATGAATTTCCGCGTGCGGGCGGTCTCGGCCGAAGCCTTCTCGATCTGGGTTTCTTCCATGCATGGCGGGGGCGGCGTGCTGAACGCCGATGCTTACCAGGACCTTGCCCGGCAGAGCATCAAAGTGCCGCCCGCCTCGTTCGGCCATGTCCAGCCCGGCCTGTTCGACGCGGTGGTGCGCCAGACGCTGCCGCGGGGTCCGGGACCGACCGAGACCGCCGCCGGCGAGCCGCATGTCGGCCCGAAAGCGCAACCGGCGGCAGGCGCGCCGGCCATGGCCCATCAGCCACAGCCTGAAGAAGGAGAATGACGATGCTCGGCAAGCTCGACTGGTCGGCCATTCCCTTCGATCAGCCCATCCCGCTCGGCGCCGCACTCGTTGTCTTCCTGGCGGCCGCCGCGGTGCTGGGCTGGATAAGCGTGAAGGGATACTGGCCCTATCTCTGGAGCGAGTGGCTAACGTCCGTCGACCACAAGCGCATCGGCGTGATGTATATCGTGCTGGCGATGCTGATGCTTTTGCGCGGCTTCATCGACGCCATCATGATGCGCACGCAGCAGGTGCTGGCCATTCATGGGCCCGGCTATCTGCCGCCGGAGCATTACGACCAGATCTTTTCGGCCCACGGCACGATCATGATCTTCTTCGCGGCGATGCCCTTCATGATCGGGCTGATGAATTTCGTCGTGCCGCTGCAGCTCGGCATCCGCGATGTCGCCTTCCCGACGCTGAATTCGGTCAGCTTCTGGCTGACGGCAACCGGCGCCCTGCTGGTCAACATCTCGCTCGTCGTCGGCGAGTTCGCGCGCACCGGCTGGCTGCCCTACGCGCCACTGTCGGAGACGACCTATTCGCCGGGCGTCGGCGTCGACTACTATCTATGGTCGATCCAGATCTCCGGCGTTGGCACGCTTTTGACCGGCGTCAACCTGGTGACGACCATCCTCAAGATGCGCGCGCCGGGAATGGGCTATCTGCGCATGCCGATGTTCTGCTGGACGTCGCTTGCCTCCAACCTGCTCATCGTCGCGGCGTTCCCGATCCTGACCGCGACGCTCGCCATGCTGACGCTCGACCGCTATCTCGGCTTTCACTTCTTCACCAACGAAGCCGGCGGCAACCAGATGATGTTCGTGAATCTCATCTGGGCATGGGGTCATCCGGAGGTCTACATCCTGGTGCTGCCCGCCTTCGGGCTGTATTCTGAAATCTTCGCGACCTTCTCCTCAAAGCCGCTGTTCGGCTACCGCTCGATGGTGGCGGCGACGCTGTTCATCTGCATCGTCTCCTTCATGGTCTGGCTGCACCACTTCTTCACCATGGGCGCTGGCGCCGACGTCAATGCGGCGTTCGGCATCGCCACCTCGGTCATCGCCGTCGGCACCGGCGTGAAGGTCTACAACTGGCTCTTCACCATGTATGGCGGGCGCGTCCGTTTCGACACGCCGATGCTGTGGGCGCTGGGCTTCGTGACCACTTTCACCATCGGCGGCATGACGGGCGTTCTGCTCGCCGTCCCGCCGGCCGACTTCATGCTGCACAATTCGCTGTTCCTGGTGGCGCATTTCCACAACGTCATCATCTCGGGCGTGCTGTTCGGCGCCTTCGCCGGCTTCACCTACTGGTTCCCCAAGGCCTTCGGCTTCCGGCTGCATGAAGGCTGGGGCAAGGCGGCGTTCTGGGTCACCCTTGCCGGCTATATCCTTGTCTTCGCCCCGCTCTATGCGGTCGGCCTGCTCGGCATGACGAGGCGTCTTCAGCACATCGACATGGACATCTGGGCGCCGTACCTCAAGGTGGCGGCGTTCGGCATATTGGTGATGATCGCCGGCGCCGCGTGCCAGATTACCCAGCTTGTCGTCTCGATCCGGCGCCGCGAGGAGCTGCGCGACGAGACGGGCGACCCCTGGGACGGGCGTTCGCTGGAATGGTCGACCGCCTCGCCGCCGCCCGTCTTCAACTATGCGCGGCTGCCGCAGGTCGAGAACGAGGAACCCTACTGGACGATCAAGCAGCGGGCTCTCGAGGAGCAGGGCCCGGCCGACGAAGATAGCTACGAGCCGATCGAGATGCCGCGCAACAGCCCGACAGGCTTCGTCACCGCCTTCTTCAGCACGCTGATCGGCTTCGCGCTGATCTGGCACATCTGGTGGCTGGCGATCGTCGGCTTCATCGGCGCCTACGCCACCTTCGTCGTCTTCGCCTGGCGCGACCATGGCGACTACGAGATTCCCCCGGACGAGGTCGCGCGCATCGACGGCGAGCGCAAGGCCGCGCAGCTTGCCTGGCTGCGCAGGCGGGAGCGCGTGACATGAGCGACGCGACAGGCGCCTTTTCCAGCGACATCGCCGCCGGCAGCGCGACAAGCGATGCTTACCGACCGGGCCATGGACACGGGAACGCACATGGCTGGGCGACCGGTCACGGACAAGGCGGGCCGGCCTCGAAATTCGTCACCGTGGCTTACGGCTTCTGGATCTTCCTGTTGTCCGACATCATCATGTTCTCGGCCTTCTTCGCCGCCTACGCCGTGCTAGCCAAGGCGACCGCCGGCGGACCGACCGGCAAGGAGTTGTTCGACCTCACGCGCGTTGCGGTGCAGACGGGGCTTCTGCTCACATCGAGCTTCACCGGGGGTCTGGCGACACTCGCGACCCAGCGCCGGTCGATGGCGGGCACTCAGTTCTGGCTTCTGGTCACCGGCCTGCTCGGGGCGGCCTTCCTGTTCCTGGAGGTGCAGGAGTTCGCGGCGATGGCCGCCGAGCAGGCCGGCCCCTCGCGCAGCGCGTTCCTGTCCGCCTTCTTCGCCCTTGTCGGCTGCCACGGCACCCATGTCGGCCTCGGCCTGCTCTGGCTCGGCACCATGATGGCGCAGCTTTGGGTCAAGGGCTTCCGGCCGGAGATATTGCGGCGGCTGCACTGCTTCGGCCTGTTCTGGCACGCGCTCGACATCATCTGGGTCGCCATCTTCACCCTGGTCTATCTGCTCGGAGCATCGTCATGACCGACATCGACAGCCGGATCGACGAAGACCTCGATCGCCGCGATTCAGCACCTGGCGAGGAGCGCATCACCGAGCACGAGCCGGTAGGAGGGCTGCCGGGCTACCTGCTCGGCTTCGGCCTGGCGATCCTCTTGACCATCGCCTCCTTCCTCGCGGCGCAAACCGGCCTGATCTACCAGCCGGCGGTGATCTCGGCTTTGGTGGTGCTGGCGATAGCGCAGATGGGCGTGCACCTCGTCTTCTTCCTCCATCTGACCACGGGGTCGGACAACACCAACAACGTGCTGGCGCTCGCCTTCGGCGTGCTGATCGTGGCGCTGGTCGTGCTGGGGTCGATATGGATCATGGGCCATCTCAACCAGAACATGGCACCGATGAGCGCGCATCAGGCCGAGATGTTGCCTTAGCCGACAATCAGGACATCGCGGCCATCCACGCCGTCCCGGCCAGCAGCGTCACCAACGTCAGCGGCAGGCCGACCTTGAAGAAGGCCATGAAGGACAGTGTTTTGCCCGCCGCCCGCGCCTGCTCGGCGACGATCAGATTGGCCACGGAACCCAGCAGCGTAAAATTGCCGGCCAAGGTCGAGCTCATGGCCACCACCAGCCAGGCGCGCTCGGGGTTCTCCAGGCCGGGAATGAACGGCCGCAGCGCCAGCACCGCCGGAACATTGCTCATGATGTTGGACAGTACCGCGGTGAAGCCGGACAGGCGCCAGACATCGCCCAGGCCGAGGTCTTTTGCCGACGCGACGATGTCGGGCGTGAGCAGCGTCTTTTCGGCGCCCGCGACGACGATGAACAGGCCGGCGAACATGAACAGCAGCGGCCCGTCGATCTCGCGGTAGATGCGCGATGGCTTGATGGCGCGGGTGACCAGAAGGATGGCGCCACCGATGAGTGCCGCCTTGGCGACCGGAACCCCGGCAAAGAAGGCGATCGCCAGCCCGATGCAGACGACCACCGCTTTCAGCACCTGGCCCGGCAGCATGCGGCCGCGATAGACTTCGGGGCTGAGCTCGGTCTGGCGCGCGAATTCGGCCCGGTAGACGATGCGCACGATGACGATGACGGCGACGAGGCCGAACAGCGCGACCGGCGCAAGTGCCGCCGAAAAGGCCGGATAGGAAATCCCCGACAGCGCGCCGATGACCATGTTCTGCGGATTGCCGGTGATGGTGGCGACGCTGCCGCAATTCGATGCCGTGGCCGTGGCGATCAGGTAGGGAACCGGGTTGCGGTTGATGACGCGGGTGACGTGGACGACGATCGGCGCCATGACCAGGCAGATCGCGTCGTTGACCAGGAAGGCCGACAGGACACCGGTCAGCACCGTCACCATGATCAGCAGCATGAAAGGCGCATGCGCATGCTCGATGGCGAAAGCGCCGAGCGCACGAAAGGCGCCCGACACTTTCAGATGCGCTACGACGATCATCATGCCGAGCAGCAGCGTGACGGTGTCGAAACTGATGGCGCGGTAGGCGTCCTCCAGGCTGAGCGCGCCGATGGCGATCATCGCCGCGCCGCCGAGCAGCGCGATGCCCGCCCGATCGAGGCGCAACCCGGGGATCGTGCCGATGGCGACCCCGGCATAGGTCAGGATCAGGATCAGCAACGCCGCCGCGCCCATCAATGTCATTCGCAGATCGCCCCGTTCAGATCGCCCTGTTCAGATCGGCCCGTCCCCGCCATTGGCGAATACGGTCCACCCCTCTTCAACCGCGGACATGGAATGAACGCAGGCACTTGAGGTGTCCGCGACGTCGGCGAAGCCTGTTCGCCGACCGGACGATTAGCGATATCCGAAAAAAGCCAGGCTTCGCCAGCCTTTCCGGTGCAAATTGGAGCATATGTGTCCAGAATGGACCCAGAATAAACTGGCGATCCCGACGGGCTTAGAAGCCGGTGCTCTATCCAGCTGAGCTACGGGGACCACTGCGCCCACCGCTGGATTATCAGCCATTGCCGAGCCGCGGATAGAAGTGCGGGCGCGTCTTCCTTCGTTTGCATGCTTCGGTGATGTTCGTGATGATGCATGTATCTGAAGCCGGAGCCCCCCACCCCCCAACCGGCGAGGCCCGGCGCCGACATCTGTCCGCACCGGAGCGGGCACCGGACCGCTGCACTCGCCCTGCCAACGGTCGTGATGCCAGCACCAAGTCAATTTCTTGACGCCGAAGACAGGGCACTCTGCCAACGGGTGGCCGATCAAGTAACCGCCGATGCAAAATGGTACAGCACATCGATCGACAAGCATGTTCTGGCTTCGACCATACTGAGCCTCTTTCAGCATGGCGTCGTCAACGAAGCCAATTTGCTCGCGCATGTTCGCGCGCGCCGCCACGACTTCACAAAGAAAACCGGCTAGCATGGACCACGATTTGGGACCTCGACGAAGGGACATGCGGACTCGAACCGCTCCAAAACCCCTTCGGGCCAAAAGTGTTACCCATGTCTCCAGTATGAACCGCAACCCATGTCTCCGGGCCGTACACATGGAATTACTGGCGAGCTGGAGAGGATGAAACTGGGCACCACTATGTCATTGTGGGTGCTATATAATTCACTGCATCTAATCCGTTTTTGGTAAAGATGCGCTCGCGATTTCACAGTGGTAGATCGCGGCTATTCCGCTATAGTAGCGTATGTGGGGGGTGGTCAGCAAAATGCAGCGTTTTGTTCGTAATGCATTTCTCACGATCGCACTCATTTTCAGCAGTTTGGTTGCGGAGGCAGGTGAATCCCGCGTTGATTTAGCCGTTCAGAAGCTTAGCGACGCTGCCCATGATGGATCAGTTGAGGCAAAGGTTGCTCTCGGCAAGATCTACGACCTGGGTATCCTGGCAGACCAGGATTCGATCAGGGCGGCAGCCCTTTATAGGGAAGCTGCGGAAGCAGGTAGCGCAGAGGCTCAGACGCTGCTTGGGCAGATGTACTTTGGTCGTCCTGGCTTCCCGCGCGATGAAGCGAAGGCATTTCAGCTTTTCTCGCTCGCCGCTGACAGTAGGGATCGCCATGCGTTGGGATTACTGGCCGAATGTTATCGGCTGGGGTACGGCGTAGCCAAGAACGATGCTCAATCCGACACGCTCCGTGCGCAGGCGATTGAATCCGGGGACGGCTACTCAGCGTACTTGCAGTCCAATTTCGATAAAGGTCGCGCCGACTATCTGAAGGATATTGAATATTACGATCCGACATCGGAAGAAGCTCAGAAAACAAAGGCGGAAATTGCCCGACTCGATAAGTCGGCCAATGAGCTGGTTTTGCTTGCCGCAGAGCGCGGCGACCGCTTTGCGCAATACAATCTGTCGCAGTATTTCAGGCGCGGGCTTAATGGCTTTCCGAAGGATGACAGCGAGGCTCTGAGATGGCTTACGCTCTCGGCGCAGGGTGGCAATTTCTACGCCCAACACCTGCTGGGCGTCCTTTATAGGAAAGGCGAGGGCGTTCAGGCTGACAAGGCGCGCGGTGATCGATGGCTGGCGATTGCCGCCAGAAACGGACATCCCGATTCTGCGGAGATCATGGCGGACAAGAGCGTCGCAAGTGTTGACGTATCGGCCAGCGCCGTCTTGCTGGGCATTGCCGTGGCAGTGGTTCTGGCATCGGCCATTCATGAGTCCGACTCATCGGGTGGAACCACTTCCGCCACTCTGGAGGAAATGCCGGACATCAACCACCCATGTTACCTGAAGGACCTGATGAGCGATACCGACCGCGTGATGAACGCTTGTTATTAGAGTGCCGTGCGTCCATCTGGACGCACAAAGGATACAGCGCTTTCAAAAGACATGGACGGAATCAATAATGCGCTGAACTTCCGAGGGGTATGATGGGAAAGACTTTCGTAATTTCGTCAGCAGCCATACTTCTCTCGGTCTTGCCGGGTATCTGTTCATCTGTGCAGGCGAAGGAGGTATGGACTGCCTTTCCAAGTTCCGATCCACCAGCCGTTCAGATCAGTAAAACCGCCACGGACGGTCGGACCATTTTTCTTGGCGGATGCAACAAATTGCTTGGCGCAGGGCTGACAGGTACGTTTTCGGCTTATCAAGGAAATGCTCTCGCAAAGATAGATGATGAGTCCGAACCTGTGACATTCGAGATCACGGGCAAAGCAGGTACGGAACAGTTCGCGGGCGGTCTGCACTATATCGGCGGAGAAGATTCCTGGGGTATCACAGGGCTTCTGCAGCCCGACTTTGTTACGGCCTTCGGTCGTGGCGACATGCTGACCATTCGCAATGGAGGTGGGAAGACTGTGTTTTCCTTCGAGCTTCTCGGGTCCTCGAAGGCCGCTAAAACCATGCAACGTGTCTGCGGTTTCGCAACTGGCCCGTCGGTATCGGCTCCGCACTCATGGAATGCGATGAGCACGACCGCCATCTCGATCACAGGCGACATACAGATTTCCGAAAAGGAGATCCGGTTTGAGAATGGCGCGACGTTGCAACTGGCTCCCACCGATCATCTGGGAGTGTTTCGTGTCGCGAAGCCGACAAATCCGACGCTAAAGAACGGAAATGTTCTGTGCGGCCGGGAGCCACCGACGTTCGTGGTTTTCGGCCGGGATGGAAATACGAAAAGTCTGGATCGTTCTTCCGCTCTCTACCTCAAAATTTACAATGGCAACGAGATTCCACCGGCGTCCGATGCCATTGGGATGGATAATAGTGGCCGGGGATTCTGCGCTCTCTTTAACTACACGCGGTGAGTGACCGGGGGCGCTCCTGATTTGACGTTGCCCGGTTGTCGGTGAAGGCAACAGGCTGAACACCGTCAATTCTGGTGCGTTACCGCATTTTGGTTGAAGCAATAACGGCTCCGGGACTATCCCATGCGCGCCAACCTCCTTGACGGCCCGGTGCCGTTCCGGCGGGCCTATCTGCGCGCCCTGATTGACAACGTCGAAGTGGACGACACGGAAATCCGCATTCACGGAAGGCGGACGGTTCTGGAACGTCTAGTGATGGGCGGCGGGGCAGCTCCGGCCGGAGTGCCCAGAATGGACCCAGAAAAGACTGGCGATCCCGACAGGATTCGAACCTGTGACCATCGGCTTAGAAGGCCGGTGCTCTATCCAGCTGAGCTACGGGACCGCTGCGCCGACCTGAGGGCCGACTGAAACTATACGCTGGAATCAACTCCCGGCGTTGCCGGTCAATGCGTCCAGGGCGTCCTGCGGTCATAGCGGAAATTCTCCGCATAGGAAATCTGACGGCGTTTGGTTTCCTTCGGCTCCTCGACGCGGTAGGCGAGGCCCTCCTTCTGCGCATAGGCGACCGCTTCTTCCCTGGTGTCGAAGGTGAGCCTGATTTGGCTGCGCATGTCGCCCGACGTGGTATAGCCCATCAGCGGATCGATCTTCTTGCGCATCTCGGGATCGAATTCGAGCACCCAGTGGCCGGTCTTGGCCTTGCCGGATTGCATCGCGGTTTTGGCTGGGCTGAAAATGCGCGCGGACATGGCCACCTCGTTGCTGTGCAAGGCAGCGTCGCTACCTCTGGCCCGTCATTACTGCGCAATGGGGGCGGCGGCAAGGTTTTTGCACTTGCGTTGCCGAGCCGAAATCACTAGGCAACAGACCGTTCGGAGTGTAGCGCAGCCTGGTAGCGCATCTGGTTTGGGACCAGAGGGTCGGGAGTTCGAATCTCTCCACTCCGACCATCCAATCTCCCCCTTAAATCAAAACTGTCTGTAAGCGAGCTCGCCGGGCGAGAACCCCAACCGCCTACACTCCCGGCGAGCCTACTACCTGATTGATACGCATCAGGACCGGGATTAGCCGGCAAGCAGGGCATTGCAAGATGGATGCCAAGTATTTTTTCCCGAAATGGGACAGCAGCTGCTGGCCCTTTCCCGCTCGCCCAAGCGAAGCAGGGGGTTCCGCCACCTAAATATCGAACGCGCCCTGCCCCTCATCCATGGCGCTGACGGTCTCGGCGGCGAGGGCGCGGGTGATCGGCGTCTTGCGTTCGAGTGCGGTGCGATCGAGCCGTTCGACGACCCGCATGGCGGTCGCCAGCGAGCGCTCGATGCGGCGCACCAGATATTGCACGACATGCGGCTCGACCTCGATCTGGCGGTCGGCGAACAGCTTGGTGACGATGCCGGCGAGAAGCAGGTCGTCGGGTTCGTGGATCTCGACCGTCGCCGCCGCCTTCAGCCGCGAGGCCAGGTCGGGCAATCGGACACCCCAGGCGGATGGGAAGCGCCGCGCGGTCAACAAGAGGGTCGAGTGGGCGCCGCGCACCGCATTGATCAGATGAAACAGCCCTTCTTCATCGACCGGGCCGGCGTCGA
>NZ_NWQG01000133.1:0-4507 GCF_002529485.1 Mesorhizobium sanjuanii | reverse complement strand
GGCGCCGAGCTCGGCGATGCAACCGCCGATGCGGCCGGCATCGACCGCCACCGCGCCGGCATGGGCCTGCCAGATCGAGGCCAGATGCGTCTTGCCCGAGCCGGCCGGTCCGGCCAGCACCACCACCGGCGAGGGCCAGTCCGGCCAGCGGTCGACCAGCGCGACCGCTTGGGCATTGGTGCCGGAGACGACGAGCTCATCGCGCGAATAGCCGGTGCCGTGGCCGAGATCGAGCGGCAACTGGCGTGGCGGATCGATCTTGTTGTCGCTCATCCCTCTCAGCCGCGCGGCGTCCCCCTGCGGCGGCTGGGCGGCAGCGGCGGAGCCCGCTCGGCGCCGTGGCCCTTGTAAAGCGGCGATTCGAGATAGCGGGCGATCGCAAAGCGCACCAGAACGGCGACCGCCGCCGAAGCCGGCACCGCGATCAGCAGGCCGACGAAGCCGAACAACGCGCCGAAGGCAAACAGCGCGAACATCAGCCATACCGGATGCAGGCCGACGCTTTTGCCGACCAGCCGCGGCTGCAGGATGTTGCCCTCGATGAACTGACCGACGAAGAACACGCCGGCCACCGCCGCGACCATGGTCCAGTCGGGCCAGAACTGGACGAAGGCGACGCCGACGGCCAGCACCAGCCCGGTCAGCGAGCCGACATAGGGGATGAAGGAGATCAGCCCGGCGAACAGGCCGATGAGGATGGCGAAGTTCAGTCCGGTCAGCGTCAGGCCGGTGGCGTACATGGCGCCCAGCACCAGGCAGAGCGTGCCCTGGCCGCGCACGAAACCGGCGGTGGCGGTGTTGACGTCGTTGGCGATCGTCCTGACAGTCTTGACATAGTCACGCGGCACCCAGCTGTCGACGATCGCCACCATGCGGTCCCAGTCGAGCAGCATGTAGAAAGCGACGACAGGCGTGACCACGAACAGGCTGACCACCGACACCAGCGCCACGCCAGAGCTCCAGATCGAGGTGAACACCGTGGTCAGCAGGCCGAAACCGGAGGTGAGCAACGAGTTCAGCCCATCGCGCAGGCCATTGGCATCGACGCCGAATTTCTGTTCCAGCCATTGCGGATCGAAGCTGGTGATCAGCGCCTGCAATCGCGTCAGATATTCCGGCAGTTTGCTGGCGAAATCGGCCATCTGCGAGGCCAGCACCGGAACCAGGATGACGAAGGCCAGCACCAAGACGACGATGAAGGCAATGAGGATGACCACCGTCGCCATCAGGCGCGACAGTCCGACCCGCTGCAGCCGGTCGGCGACGGGATCCAGGAAATAGGCCAGCACCATGCCGGCGACGAACGGCAACAGGATGCCGCTGAAGACATAGAGGAACAGCGCCAGCAGAACGGCGGTCGCCAGCCAGAAGAAGATCTGCCGGCGGAACGCGGCAGACGCTGCATCGTCGGCAGCCGCCGTGGCGGCCTCCTCGTTAGTTGCCCGGTGTGGAGCCTTCGCCATAGCCGCTCATATGCCTCAGCCAAGCCACGAGATAGGCCGCGGCCGAAGCCACGGTCAAGACCCCGGACAGGATTATGAGCGCCGGCCGCAGCGGGTCGAGGCGAATGCCGAAGGCGAGTTCGCCCAGCACCACGGCGGCCAGCGCGATCTGAATGGCCGTGTTGGCCTTGGACACGAACAGCGGCTTCATCTCGACGGGATGGCTCATGACGGTGGACAACAGCACGGCGCAGACGATCAACGCATCGCGCGACACCATCGTCACCACCAGCCACAGCGGCAGCTCTCCGATGAAGCCCATGACGACGAACACCGAGACCAGGAGCAATTTGTCGGCCATCGGGTCGAGATAGGCGCCGAGACGCGAATGCTGGTTGAAATGGCGGGCGATGAAGCCGTCGACGCCGTCGGAAATGCCGGCGACGAGGAAGCCGGCGAAGGCCCAGTCCCAGCGCATGTCCAGCATCGCCAGCACCACGGCCGGCACCAGCACCAAGCGCATGATCGTGATCAGGTTGGGGATGGTCAAGGCGATGTCCCGTCGCTTTTATTGAGAGATAGATGATGGAGATGGCGGGTGGGCGCAAGGGAGAAGCTGCCGATCTCCCCCACGTGGGGGAGATCGGCAGTTTCAGCGCCGTTATCCTTGCGGACCGAAACTGTTCATGCGAAGAGCCCGCAAGGGAAACAGAGACGAGCCGGATATGAGCAAGCGCGACACAGCCAAGCGCAAGAACGGGCTCACCTATGCCGAGGCCGGCGTCGACATCGATGCCGGCAATCTGATGGTCGAGAAGATCAAGCCGCTGGTGCGCGCGACGCGCCGGCCTGGCGCCGATGGCGAGATCGGCGGCTTCGGCGGCCTGTTCGACCTCAAGGCGGCCGGCTTCACCGACCCGGTGCTGGTCGCCGCCAATGACGGCGTCGGCACCAAGCTGAAGATCGCCATCGATGCCGGCAAGCATGAGACGATCGGCATCGATCTCGTCGCCATGTGCGTCAACGACATTGTCGTGCAGGGCGCCGAGCCGCTGTTCTTCCTCGACTATTTCGCCACCGGCAAGCTCGACCCCGACCAGGGCGCTGCGATCGTCGGCGGCATTGCCGAAGGCTGCCGGCAGGCCGGCTGCGCGCTGATCGGCGGCGAGACGGCGGAAATGCCCGGCATGTATCACGGCAAGGACTATGACTTGGCCGGTTTCGCCGTGGGGGCTGCCGAACGCGGCCAGCTTCTGCCCACGGACGACATCGTCGAGGGCGACGTGCTGCTCGGCCTTGCCTCGTCGGGCCTGCATTCGAACGGCTTTTCGCTGGTCCGCCGCATCGTTGCCACCAGCGGCCTTGCATGGAGCGATCCAGCACCCTTCAACGACGAGGCGACATTGGCGGAGGCGCTGCTCGAGCCGACCCGCATCTATGTCAAGTCGATCCTCAAGGCGATCCGCAACACGCATGGCATCAAGGCGCTGGCCCACATCACCGGCGGCGGCTTTCCCGAGAATATCCCGCGCGTCCTGCCGAAGGATTTTTCGGCCGAACTCGATCTCGACGCCATCGAGGTGCCGCCGGTGTTCTCGTGGCTGGCGAAGACCGGCGGCGTGGCGCCCGAAGAGATGATGCGCACTTTCAACTGCGGCGTCGGCATGATCCTCGTCGTCGCCTCCGGCCAGGCGGCGCAGGTAGCCGCCGTCCTGCAGGAGGCCGGCGAGACGGTAACGCCGATCGGCCGCATCGTGCCGCGCCGCGACGCCGGCGTGATCTATCGGGGCTCGATCGACCTATGAACGCGCGCAAACGCACCGTGGTGCTGATCTCGGGACGCGGTTCCAACATGACCGCGCTGATCGCTGCCGCCAGCGATCCGGCCTATCCGGCCGAGATCGTCGGCGTCATTTCCGACCGGGCCAATGCGGCCGGGCTCGGCATCGCGGCGGCGCGCGGCATCCCCACCAAAGTGATTTCGCGATCCGACTATGCCGGCAAGGAAGCGCATGACGGCGCGATCGATGCTGCGCTGGCCGCCTTCGGCGCCGAGATCGTCGCGCTGGCCGGCTACATGCGCATCCTCGGCGCACGCTTCGTCGAGAAGTGGCAGGGGCGGATGATCAACATCCACCCTGCCCTGCTACCGGCCTTCAAGGGGTTGGACACACATGCAAGAGCCATCCGCGCGGGCATGCGCATCCATGGCTGCACGGTGCATTTCGTGACGCTGGACATGGATGACGGTCCGATCATCGCCCAGGCGGCGGTGCCGGTGATGGTGGGCGACAATGAGGATACGCTGGCCGCGCGCGTGCTCAAGGCCGAGCATCGGCTCTATCCGCTGGCGCTGGGCCTGGTCGCCGAGGGCAAGGCGCGCATGGAAGGCGGCCGCACGGTGCTTGCGCATTTCGCCGACGATGCCGACAACGGTACGTCGGTGGTGATGGCGCCCGACCCGCTGCGCGAGGAGACCGATCTCGAACATCTGGCGCGCATCACGCCCTGAACAGATGGAGGCTGGCATGGCGACAACGAAGCAACTTCTGCTCCTGCGCCACGCCAAGTCGAGCTGGGATGATCCGGCACTTGCCGATTTCGACCGGCCGCTCGGCCCGCGCGGGCTGAAGACAGCGCCGCTGATGGGTCGCGAGCTTGCCAGGCGCGGCTGGCTGCCGGATCTGGCGCTGGTGTCGCCGGCGTTGCGCACCCGCGACACATGGCGGCTGGTTTCGGCGGAATGGAAGAAAAGAACGCCGGCCGAATTCGTCCTGGCGCTCTACGAAGCCACGGCCGCGGATATCCTCGCCAAGGTGCGGCAGGCGGATGCAGCCGCCGGCGCCCTTCTGGTGGTCGGCCACAACCCCGGGCTGGAGGAGTTCGCGCGCCGGCTTGCCGGTGTCGGATCGGATGGCGGGGCGGCGAAAAAGCTCGAAGAGAAATTCCCAACCGCCGCAGTTGCCCGTCTTGAGGTCTACGGCGACTGGGCCGGTCTCGCTTTTGGCGGCGCCCGGCTGACACATTGCCTGCGGGTGAAGGAACTGGGCTGAGTTCGGCGCGCC
>NZ_NWQG01000132.1:0-30358 GCF_002529485.1 Mesorhizobium sanjuanii | reverse complement strand
GACACGTTCCGCTCGGCCAACCGGCTGCTCGGCCGCGACTTCTATGGCTGGACGACGGTGTCGGCCGATGGCGATTCCGTCATGGCCTCCAACGGCCTGCCGCTCAAGATCGATTATGCCGTCGCCGACCTGCCGCTCGTCGATATCCTTTTCGTCTCGGTCGGGCTGACGACGGAATTCCCGGGCAAGAGCAAGGTGCTGGCGGCGCTGCGCAGCTGGGGCCGGCGCGGCAATGCGCTCGGGGCGCTGTCGGTCGGCTCCTATCTGCTTGCCGAGGCGGGCCAGCTCGATGGCTATCGCTGCACCATCCATTGGGAAAACCGTGCCGGTTTCGTCGAGCGCTTTCCCGACATCAACTGTACCGGCAATGTCTTTGAGATCGACCGCAAGCGCTACACCTGCGCCGGCGGCACCACCTCGATCGACCTCATGCTGGAGATCGTGCGCGGCGATTTCGGTTCCAACCTCGCCAATGGCGTCGCCAACCAGTTCCAGCACGAGCGCATCCGCTCCGCCGGCGACCGCCAGCGCGTCGGGCCGGAGCGCGACCTCACCGGCAAATCGGAGAAGCTCCGGCGCATTGTCGAACTGATGGCCGACCATCTCGACGAGCCGCTGTCGGCGGTGCAACTCGCCAAATCGGCGGGCCTGTCGGTGCGCCAGGTCGAACGCCTGTTCCTGCGCCATCTCAGCGTGACGCCCGGCCGCTATTACATGCGTCTGAGGCTCGAGCGGGCACGCGAACTGCTGCGCCAGACCAACATGCCGATCCTCGACGTGGCGATCGCCACCGGCTTCACCTCGCACTCCTATTTCGCCCAGAGCTACCGGCTGCAGTTCGGCCGGCCGCCTTCCGAGGAGCGGCGCACGACATATTGAGCGGATTGCTCTGGTGAAGGCGCCGATTTTCCCGGACTGCATCTGGGCCGCACCGCATCTGGGCTATGCCGCATCGTGGGCTTGTGTCCTGACGCGGCGTCAAATAGCTTTCCTTGCGAAGTAGGGTGTGCTGGCGATCAACAGGCCCTCGGGGGTTGCTCAGGAGAGTTTTCATGGTGGGACTTGCACGGAGCGTCGCTGCGGCCGCCCTGCTTTTGTCGATGACGGCGCTCGGCCATGCCGCCGATCGGGTTATCATCGTTCTGGATGCCTCGGGCTCCATGTGGGCGCAGATCGACGGCAAGCCCAAGCTCGAAATCGCCCGCGAATCGCTCAGAACCGTGCTGCAATCGGTTCCCGCCGACCGGGAGATCGGCTTCATGGCCTATGGCCATCGCGAGAAGGGCAGTTGCGAGGACATCGAACTTATCGTGCCGCCGCGGGCCGGTTCGGCCGATGCGATTTCCACCGCCGCCGACAACCTGAAATTTCTCGGCAAGACGCCGCTGACCGCGGCCGTCAAGCAAGCGGCGGAAGCCTTGAAATATACCGAGGACAAGGCCACGGTCGTGCTCATCACCGACGGGCTCGAAACCTGCGGCGGCGATCCTTGCGCGCTTGGCAAGGAACTGAAGGCTGCCGGCATCGATTTCACTGCTGACGTCGTCGGCTTCGGCCTGACCGCTGACGAGGGCCGGCAGGTCGCCTGCCTCGCCGAAAACACCGGTGGCAAATACATCCAGGCTTCGGATGAGAAGGCGCTGCAGGATGCGCTGGCCGAAACTGTCGCCGCGCCGGCGCCCGAACCCGCGCCTGCGCCGCAACCTGCACCTGAACCGGCGCCGGCGCCCGAGCCGGCAAAGCCGGAATTCAATTTCACCCCGACCGTGGTGCTGGCCGAGGGCGGTGATCCGCTTACCGACGGCAATGCCTGGGAAATCTACAAGGCAATGGCCGACGGTACGCGCGGCGATTCAGTGGCCACCGAATACGGGGCCTACAAGGGCAATCTCGAACCGGGTGACTACATCGTCGTCGCGCGCATCGGCGAGGCCAAGGCCGAACAGAAGATCAAGATCGAGGCGGGCCAGGTCTACAAGCCCCTCTTCACGCTGAATGCCGGCACGTTGATCATTCATCCGCGTCCAAGCGAAGGAGCCGATGTGGCCGATGGCGCGGCTGTCGTGATCGCCTATCCGGGCGCTGACATGCCCGCGACTTACTATGGCGACACGAAAGTCGTGCTGCCGGCCGGCGACGAGAAGGTGACCGTGACGATCGGGCAGGGTGTGGCGACCGAAACGATCCCGCTCGCTGCCGGCAGGGTCATCGACAAGGACATCATCGTTGGCGTTGGGCATGTGGTAGCCAATGCCTACTATACGGCCGGCGGCGACAAGGCGGACGGCTCTGGCATCGGCTTCAAGGTGCTCAAGGCGAAAAAGAAGATCGACGGCACGCGCGAAGAGGTGACCTATGCCTATGGCCCCGACAGCAAGTTCGATCTGCCGCCGGACGACTATGTGATGGCCGCTACCGTCGACCTCGCCGTCGTCGAGCAGCCGTTCAGCGTCAAGGTCGGCGAGCATCAGGATCTGAAGATCGCCATGAACGCCGGCGTATTGGCAATCACCGCGCCCGGAACCTCGAAAATCGAGATTTTCGAGGCAAGAAAGGACATCAAGGGCAACCGAAAATCGCTCGGCTATGCCTATGACGAGAAATACCAGGCGGCGCTGCCGGCCGGCGACTACGTCGTCGTCTCCGAGAAATCGGACAACAGCCGCAAGGAAGGCACCGTGACGGTCAAGGCCGGCGAGCGGGCTGAACTGACGGTTCAATAGGTTTCGCAGGCAATGAAAAAGGGGCGGCCATGAGCTGCTCCTTTTTCATGAGGGGACAAATGTCGCCGCGTCGTTCCCGAATGCGCTGGCGCCATGGTCGGCGCGGCCCACCAGTTGCCGGAACCCGGCGAAAAGCTCGCGGCCGAAGCCGAATTCATTGCCGATGAGGTCGGCATCCGCCGTCCGGCGCAGCGCGAAATCGGCCGCCGGCACCAGCACCTCCAGCGTTCCGGCCTCGGCGTCCAGCCTGATGATGTCGCCATCATGGATCCGGGCGATCGGTCCGCCCTCGACCGCTTCCGGCGTCACATGGATCGCCGCCGGCACCTTGCCGGAGGCGCCCGACATGCGTCCGTCGGTCACGAGCGCCACATGCTGGCCGCGATCCTGCAGGATGCCGAGCACGGTGGTCAGCTTGTGCAGTTCCGGCATGCCGTTGGCTTTGGGCCCCTGGAAACGGATGACGGCGATGAAGTCACCGGTCAGCGAACCGGCCTTGAACGCCTCGTTCAGCCCTTGCTGACTGTTGAACACCTTGGCTGGCGCCTCGATGATGCGCCGCTCCGGCTTCACGGCGGAAGTCTTGATGACGGCGTGGCCGAGATTGCCGGAGAGCATTTTCAGTCCGCCTGTCGGCTGGAATGCCTTCTTGAACGGCGCCAGCACCTTCTCGTCGCCGCTTTCGCGAGGGGCGGCCTCGCGCACCACGCTGCCGTCGGCGCCGAGCCTGGCCTCGACCGCATAGGGCCGCAAGCCTTCGCCCCACACCGTCTGTACGTCCTCATGCAGGATGCCTTCGTCGAGCAGTTCGCGGATCAGGAAGCCGAGCCCGCCCGCGGCGTGGAAATGGTTCACGTCGGCAAGGCCGTTGGGATAGACCCGGGCCAGCAGCGGCACGGCTTCCGACAGGTCCGAAATATCCTGCCAGTTGATGGCGATGCCGGCCGCCGCCGCCATGGCGACCAGATGGATGGTGTGGTTGGTCGAGCCTCCGGTGGCATGCAGGCCGACAATGCCGTTGACGATCGAGCGTTCGTCGATCATCCGCCCGGCCGGCGTATAGGCGTTGCCCAGCGCGGTGATCGCCAGCGCCCGCTTCGTCGCTTCGCGGGTCAAGGCGTCGCGCAGCGGCGTGCCGGGGTTGACGAAGGAGGCGCCAGGGGTATGCAGGCCCATGATCTCCATCAGCATCTGGTTGGAGTTGGCGGTGCCGTAGAAGGTGCAGGTTCCCGGCCCGTGATAGGATCGGGACTCGGCCTCGAGCAGTTCGGCGCGGCCTGCCTTGCCTTCGGCATAGAGCTGGCGGACCTTGGCCTTTTCATCATTGGGCAGGCCCGTCGTCATCGGCCCGGCCGGGATGAACACCGCCGGCAAATGGCCGAAGGTGAGTCCGGCGATCACCAGCCCCGGCACGATCTTGTCGCAGACGCCGAGATAGACGGCGGCGTCGAACATGTTGTGCGACAGGCCGATAGCCGCGGCCATGGCGATCACGTCGCGCGAGAACAGCGACAGTTCCATGCCGGGCTGGCCCTGGGTGACGCCATCGCACATCGCCGGCACGCCGCCGGCCACCTGGGCAATGCCGCCGGCCTCGCGCGCCGCGTCCTTGATCAATGCCGGAAATGTCTCGAACGGCTGATGTGCCGACAGCATGTCGTTGTAGGAAGTGATGATGCCGAGGTTCGGCACCCGGTCGCCGCCCAGCGCCGCCTTTTCGGAAGGGCTGCAGACCGCGAAGCCATGCGCGAGGTTGCCGCAGGAAAGCACGGCCCGGTTGGCGGTGCGGTTCGACGCCTCTGCGATGCGGCCGAGATAGGCCTCGCGGCCTGGTCTGGAGCGTTGGCGGATGCGCTCGGTGATGGCTTCGATATCGCGTCTTGCGGCCATGGCGTCGGTCCTTTCGAGTCCCGGAAAAACATCCTCCCACCGTCTGCCGGGACCATTGGCGAGTTGAAAATCAGGGTGCCCAGAAAACCTCTACGGTCTTGGGCGCCGCGTCGATCACGGCGCGAATGGGCTTTCTCGCGCCCAATCCCATGGCGCCTTCAAACGCGGTGCGCTTGTCCTCGCCTTCGATATGCAGCGTGATGAAACCGGCAGCGACGATCCGCGCCAGCGACAGCGTCAGTCGCGGCTCGCCGGCGCTCGCCGCATGGACCGGCAGCACGATCCTTGTCGAGGACGGGTCGAGCAATGCCGGGAGATTGTCTGCGTCGGGAAAGAACGAAGCCGTGTGTCCGTCGGCGCCCATGCCGAGTATCGCCACGTCGAGCGGCCAGGGCAGCGATTTCAGCGCTTCGCTGTCCGATGCCGCCGCATCCTCGATGCTTGCCGCCTCGTGGTAGAGCGGCACGAAGCGCGCCGCGGAGGCAGCGTTCTGCAAAAGGTTGGCTACCACCAGCGCGGCGTTGGAGCGCGGCGAGGACGGAGGCACGAAACGCTCGTCGATCAGCGTCACCATGACCTTGTCCCAGGCAATCGGGATTGCCGAGAGGGCGGCAAAGAACTTGGCCGGCGTCGTACCGCCTGAAACGGCGAGTAGCCCCGTGCCGCGTTCGGCGATCGCCTTGGTGAGGCGGCCCGCAACGTGGCCGGCAAGCGCTGCCGCCAGTTGGGGGCGATCGGCGAAGCCGTTCCAGTTGTAGGCGTTCAATTGCTCTCGTGCCATGTCCGCCCGTCGCGTTCGATCAGGGCGATCGAGGCCGAAGGCCCCCAGGTGCCCGCCGTATAGCCCTGCGCGTCCTGCCTTGCGCTTTCCCAGGCGTTCTGGATCGGGTCGATCCACTGCCATGCCGCCTCGACCTCATCGCGGCGCATGAACAGCGTCTGGTTGCCGCGGATGACATCCATGATCAGCCGCTCATAGGCATCCGGCGCCCGGCCGTCGAAGGATTGCGCGAAACTCATGTCGAGCGAAATCTGGCGCAGCCGCATGCCGCCCGGTCCCGGATCCTTGATCATGATGAACTGCCTGACGCCTTCGTCCGGCTGTAGCCTGATCACCAGTTGATTGGCGAAGATCGGTCCGGCGCTGTCACCGAAGATCGAATGCGGGATCGGCTTGAATTCGATGACGATTTCCGAAACGCGGGTCGCCAGCCGCTTGCCCGTCCGGAGATAGAACGGCACACCCGCCCAGCGCCAGTTTCCGATCTCGGCCTTGATGGCGACGAAGGTCTCGGTGTTGCTGTCCTTGCCGAGTTCCTCGACATAGCCCTTCACCGGCCCTCCGGCCGAGGCTCCGGCGCGATACTGGCCGCGCACCGTGTGCTTGGGCGCTTCGTTGCCGTTGATGCGCTTCAGCGCCCGCAGCACTTTCAGCTTTTCGTCGCGCACGGCGTCGGCGTCCATCGACGAGGGCGCTTCCATGGCGACCAGGCAGAGCAGTTGCAGCATGTGATTCTGCACCATGTCGCGCAGTGCGCCGGCCTTGTCGTAATAGGTGACGCGGTCTTCCAGGCCGACCGTCTCGGCCACGGTGATCTGCACATGGTCGACATTCGCGGAATTCCACAGCGGCTCGTAGAGCGCATTGGCAAAGCGCAGCGCCATCAGGTTCTGCACAGTCTCCTTGCCGAGATAGTGGTCGATGCGGAAGATCTGGCTCTCGTGGAAATCATCGCCGACCAGGTCGTTGAGCGTGCGCGCCGAAGAGAGGTCGCGCCCGATCGGCTTCTCCAGCACGATGCGCGAGTTCGGCGTGATCAGATCGTGTTCCCTGAGCTTGTGCGAGATGTCGCCGAACAGCGCCGGCGCCACCGCCAGATAGAAGGCGCGGATGCGGTCGCTGTCACCGATCGCCTTCTTCAACTTGTCGAAGCCGGTGCCGGTGGTGGCGTCGGCCGAGACATAGGAGAGCCGCGCCAGAAACGTCTTCAGTTCCTTGGCGTCGATGTCGACTGGCTTCACATGGTCCGAAATCGCCTGCTTGGCGAAAGCCTGAAATTCCTCGTCGGTCATCTTCGAACGCGAGGTGCCGATGATACGGGTCGGTTCGGAGAACTGATGGTCGCGCTGGCGATGGTAGAGGGAGGGCAGCAGCTTGCGTTCCGACAGGTCGCCGGTGCCGCCGAAAATGATGAAGTCGAAAGGGTCGACAGGGATGATCTGGCTGGTCATGGTCTGTCCGCTCTGACGCCGGTCGCAAGTACGCGGCTGATATATTCTAATCGATTTAAATTTTCCAGTGCCATGGTGTCACATCCCAGGGCCAATCTGTCTTCACCGATTGGTCCTAACATGTGCCCTTGACACCGGCGCGACCCGGAGGCTTGTCGCGAGCAAAGGCTCCGGGAGGCCTTCGCAGATGCAGCATAGAGCGGTTCAATGAGTGAGAAAAGCATGCGCCTGGAAAACAAGGTCGCCATCATCACCGGCGCGGCGTCCGGTTTCGGCGAGGGCATGGCGCGGCGCTTTGCCGAGGAGGGCGCAAGCATCGTCGTCGCCGACCTCAATGCCAAGGGCGCCGAACGCGTTGCCAGCGAGATCGGCGCCAACGCGATCTGGACCCAGACGGACGTCTCGTTGCGTTCCGAATTCGACGAGATGGTCTATGCCGCAAAGAGCGCCTTTGGCCGCATCGACATCATGGTCAACAACGCCGGCTACACCCATCCCAACGGCGACATGCTCGAGGTCGACGAGACCACCTTCGACCTGATCACCGCCATCAACATGAAGGCGATCTATCATGCAGCACTTGCCGTGGTGCCGATCATGGACCGGCAGGGCGGCGGCGTCATCCTGACCACGGCGTCCACGGCCGGCATCAGGCCGCGGCCCGGCCTCACCTGGTACAACGCGTCGAAGGGCTGGGCGATCACCGCGACCAAGTCGATGGCGGTTGAACTCGCGCCGAAGAACATCCGCGTCAATTGTCTCTGTCCGGTAGCCGGTGAGACCGGCATGCTGGAGAAATTCATGGGCGCCGACACGCCCGAAATACGCGAGAAGTTCCGTGCGTCGATCCCGCTCGGCCGGCTCTCGAAGCCGCTCGACATAGCCAACGCGGCGCTCTGGCTGGCGTCGGACGAGGCGGCTTTCATCACCGGCGTGGCGCTCGAAGTCGATGGCGGACGTTGTATCTGAACCGTCCGGCCATATCGGACCGCAATTTGACTTGAGCGTCCGGCGAAAGGCATAAGACACCGAAATGGCAGGGGTCGGTGGCGCAATGAATGCGAAATTGCGGAAGGTTCGCGAAGACCTGGATAAGCGGTTCGACGCCTACCGGGCAAAACGCGCCCGCGCAAAAATCAGAGCGACCATTATCGGCATAACGGGCAGTTCGGGCAAGTCGACCGTCACCAAACTGCTTGGGCACATACTGGCCAGTCATGGTTCGGTGCATACCCAGGTTCTCGCCAACACGATGAACTCGTTGGTCAGGATGCTCTACAAGCGCATTAAGAATCCGGCCGAACTCGACTATGTCATTTTCGAAGCCGGAGCCAGCGGACCGGGTACGCTCAAGCCGATGGCGGATATGCTGAAGCCGCATGTAGCCGTTGTCACCATGGTTCGCCTCGAACATTTTTCAGCGTTCAAGACACTGGAGAACGTCGCCCGGGAAAAGCGCACCCTGGTCGACGCGCTGCAGCCGGGCGGCCTGGCCATCCTCAATGCGGATGATCCTCACGTGATCGAAATGGCTTCTGCCGCCACTCATCGCGTCGTTACTTTCGGCATGTCGGAACAGGCCGACTATCGTGTGACCAACGTCCATGCCGCTTATCCGGACAGGCTGACGCTGGCCGTCCATTGGCGGGGCGGTGTGCTGGAATTGAAGACACCGTTTCCGGCCGAACATTTCTGGCTGCCGACCGCCGCGGCCATTTGCGCGGCATTGGAGCTTGGCGTGCCCCCCGAAAAAGTAGCGGCCAGCGTTGAGACATTCCAGCCGCTGGCCAACCGCTGCCAGGTTCTTGTCACCGAGGGCGGCCCGCAATTCATCGTTGATGCCGCCAAGTCGCCTTGGCATTCAATCAATCTTGCCTTCGACATGATGGCCAAGGCCACGGCGAAACCAAAGCGCATCGTTCTGGGGCAGATCTCGGACTATGCGGGCTCGACCAGAAAATACCACTACGCCTACAAGGCCGCGCGTGAAATCGCAGATCAGGTCATCTATGTCGGCGACAATGCGCACCGCTCGGGAGCCGGGCAAGAAGATCGTGATACCGGCCGGTTTGAGGAATTGCGCACGCCGAAGGAAGTCTCCGACCACATCAAGCGGACGGCTGTGCCTGGCGAACTTGTCTTGCTCAAAAGCTCGTCCAAGCTCCACCTGGAGAGGATAGCGCTTGCCTGGACACATGATGTCAAATGCTGGATCCCGGCCTGCGGCAAGCGGGAAGGATGCGACACTTGCGGCCTGTTCGAGGTGCCGTTCGATGAGCACCGCGACCATGTCAGGCAACGCAGACATGCCAGACGGTGGCGACGCTTTCGCAGCCTGCTCGGCGGCTGACGCGAGCCGGGCAATCAATACGGGGTTTTCAGACCGGCGCGGGGATCAGGCGCCGGTCTTGATGTAACTCTTGTAGATCCAGCCGCGCTTGCCGTTATAGACGATCTGGCACCACTGCTTGCAGCCCATCACCTGCACGGACGTCTTGGCGGGAACGGTGACCATGGCGGCTGCATTCTTCTTCGGGCCGGTTCGCATGGTGACGGCCCTCAGTATGCGTCCGGTGGCGGCTACCTTCCGGGACTTCGCCTTGGCCCGGTCGCTGTCGTCTGACGCTGCCGCCGGCGCTTGTGGATTCACAGCTGGAATGGCGGCTGTTTGAGCGCCGTCCGTGGCCGTCTTGCCCGGAGCCGCGACTTTGGCAAGCATTGTTGCCGCATCGTTCTTTGCCGCCGGGTCGGCGAATGCCGCCGCAGCGGCCGGTTTTTCGGCCGCTTGCTCGGATGCGGCGGCAGCGTGAGCGGACGCGGTCTTTGATCCTGTCCAGCGAGGGTCATTCGGCGCCAGCACCTGTACTTTTGCCTGCGCCGCAGCCACCGAAACCGCGTCGCCCTTAGCTGCCGCCCGCGGCAGCGCAGCGGCCGTTGTTGCCGCCGGGATGATCTTGGTTGTCTTTACCGGAATGGTCGGAACGGCCTGCTCGGGGCTCGCGACGGCTTGTCTCTCACTGGCCGGCAATGCCAGCCACAGCGCCACCGCGGCCACGCCAAGCAGCGCTGCGGTGCCAAGCGCGGCGATCACCAGATGCGAGTTCGAGCGGACTCCTTGCCAGAAGGTAGGCCGCATGTCGTAGCCAAACTGCATCGCAAAGCGCCGTCGTTCCGGCATGCCGAAACTGAAGGGCTCTCTCACTCTGCCACCTCCATTTGCGGGCCGATGTTCTTTCGATCCGTGCCGGAAAAACCGGCGTTCGATCGGCATCGGTCCCCAAAAAACACGTGCGGGCAAGCCCGCAAAAGCCCCGCTTAACTACCCACAGCCTGCATCTTTCAACCGCGATTGTGGCATCACTGCGCCTTTTTCCAACGATTCTGCACCCTTGGAAGGTGTTCTGCCAAGGGGTTTCTGCAATCAGTGGTTAAATCCGGTCCCTCAAGGCGAACCAGTTGAGCGCAAGAAAGAGCAGGGGCGTGCGCCAGCGCCGGCCGCCGGGAAAGGCGGGAATTTTCAGATCCTCGATCAGTTTCAGCCGATCCCGGTTGCCTGAAACGGTCTCGGCATAGAGCTTGCCGAAGAAGTTCGACAGCATGACGCCGTGGCCGGAATAGCCGCCGACCGAGATCACATTGGGCATCACTTCGCGCACGAAAGGTTTCCTCGGCACCGTGATGCCGACATAGCCGCCCCAGCCATGGGTGATCTCGACGTCCCTGAGGTCGGGATAAAGCTCTGCTATCTGCCGGCGGATGTGGATATGGATGTCCTTTGGATCGTCGACCGCATAGATCTCGCGCCCGCCGAACAGCAGCCGGCCATCCCTGGATTTGCGGAAATAGCGCACGACGAAGCGCGAATCGTCGACCGCCTCGCCGCCCGGCAGCACTTTTGTGTCAGCCCCGAGCGGCACCGTCGCGCCGATAAAGGAGCCGATCGGCATGATGTGCGCCGCACTTACCGGCTCGAGCGCGCCGCCATAGGCATTGACGCCAACCAGGCATTTTTCGGCCGATACCGTGCCACTCGGCGTGGTGACCTTGACCTTGCCGCCGACGGAGCTGATGCCGGTCGCCGGCGTTTGCTCGAACAACTGCGCGCCCGCCTCAGCCGCTACCTTTGCCGTGCCGATCACCAGCTTCAGCGGATGGATGTGGCCGGTGCCGGTATCGCGGGTGCCGCCGAAATAAGCTGTAGATCCCAGCCGCTCCGCCGTCTCCCTGGCTTCCATGAAGGAGATATGCGGATAGCCGAAGCGGCTCGCCATGATCTCGGCATGCGCCTTGTAGTCATCGACATAGCGCTTCTTGTGCGCCACCGACATCTGGCCCGGCATATAGTCGATCTCGATCCGGTTGACGGCGGCGAATTCGATGAGGTGCGCCTTGGCCTCCTCCGCCAGGTCGAACAGCGCCTTGGCGCGGGAAAAGCCGTACTCGGCCTCCATTTCCTCCGCCCAGGCACGCTGGCCCGTCCCAAGCTGACCACCATTGCGGCCGGATGCGCCGTCGCCGAAACGATACGCCTCGATCAGCACGACATTGGCGCCGGCCTTGGCCAGATGGGCAGCCGCCGACAGGCCGGTGAAGCCACCGCCGACGATTACCACATCGCATGTCCGGTCGCCGTCGAGCGCCTTGTATTCGGGCCGCGGTCCAGCCGTGTCCTCATACCAGGAGCAGCCGGGGGAGATGGGGGATTGGTAAGTCATGGCGCCGCCTTTCGGCGGCGGTGAATGGTGAATAGTGAACGGTGAATGGAAAACGTCGGGATGACTCGTATGCCGCCACTTGTCTCAACTACGATCAAGCCATTCACCATTCACTATTCACAGACGAAGTCACTACTCACACATTCAGCAGCAAATACTCACGCTCCCACGGGCTGATCACTTCCATGAAGGTCTCGAATTCCGCCCGCTTGATCGCCGCATAGGTCGCGGCGAAGGACTTGCCCAGCAGCGTGCCGAGTTCCTCGTCGGCTTCGAACAGGTCGACGGCTTCGAGCAGGCTACGCGGCAGGTCGATCTCGGCCGCATTGGCAGTCGTCAGCACCGGCGGCTCGGCCTTGATCTTGTTGGTCATGCCGATCAGCCCGCAGGCCAGCGATGCGGCCAGCGCCAGATAGGGATTGGCATCGGAAGAGGGGATGCGATTCTCGACGCGCCTGGCTGCCGGGTCGGAGCGCGGAACGCGGAACGCGACGGTGCGGTTGTCGTAGCCCCATTTGTTGTTGACCGGCGCTGAAGCCGACTGCGTCAGCCGGCGATAGGAATTGACATAGGGCGCAAACATCACCAGCGCGTTCGGCACATGTTTCTGCATGCCGCCGAGGAAATGGAAGAAGTCGTCGGTTTCCGAGCCGTCCTCGGCCGAAAAGACGTTCCTGCCGGTCTTCTTGTCTATGATCGACTGATGGATATGCATGGCCGAACCGGGCTGGCCCTGGATGGGCTTGGCCATGAAGGTGGCATAGATCTCGTGCTTCAGCGCCGCCTCGCGAATGGTGCGCTTGAACATGAACACCTGGTCTGCGAGTTCGATCGGATCGCCATGGCGCAGATTGATCTCGAGTTGGCCGGCACCCTCCTCATGGATCAGCGTGTCGATCTCCAGGCCCTGGCCTTCGGAGAAATGATAGATGTCGTCGATCAGTTCATCGAACTCGTTGACGCCGGCGATCGAATAGCCTGCGCCGCCTCCGATCGGCCGCCCCGAACGTCCGACGGGCGGGGTCAGCGGGTAGTCCGGGTCGGGGTTCTTGCGCACCAGGTAGAATTCGATCTCGGGCGCCACCACCGGCTTCAGCCCGCGCTTGTCGTAAGCCGCAAGCACGCGCCTCAGCACGTTGCGCGGCGTGAACTCGACCAGGCGGCCATCCTGATGGACGAGGTCGCAAATGACCGCCGCCGTCGGATCCTCCTCCCACGGCACCACGGTCAAGGTCGAAAGATCCGGCATCAGCTTGAGGTCGCCATCGTCCTCTGGATAGTGGAAGCCGTTACCGTCCTCGGGATAGCCGCCGGAAATCGTCGTCATGAATACCGCCGAAGGCAGCGCCAGCGAGGTGTTCGAGGTGAATTTCTTCGACGGCATCATCTTGCCGCGCGCCACGCCGGCCTGGTCGGGCGTAATGCATTCGATGTCCTCGATGCCGCGCCATTCCAGCCAGGCGCTGGCTTCCTTCCAGTTTTTTACGCCACGTTGATTTTTCACGAACGCAGGCGTGCGGGCACGTCCTCCGCGGCTCGACGGACGGACTTCCTTTTTTGCAGGCGGCATCATGCACCAGATTGAGTTGCGGATTTTGGAGTATAGCCGGGGCCGGCGATGGAAGGAAAGGGGAGCCGGCCGGTATCGTCTGCGCGGTTGAAAATCGCTCCGGGCAGCTTATTAGGTTCGACGTCTCTCGAATTCGGTTGACGACGAATGCACAACAACCATGAATTGACCACGATTGGCTTCGACGCCGACGACACGCTCTGGCAGAACGAGCAGTTCTTCCGCACGACCGAGAAGCGTTTTGCCGCGCTGCTCGCCGACCACGCCGAAGAGGAGCATATCTCTGCAAGGCTGCTGGAGGCGGAAAGGCGCAACCTCGCAATCTATGGTTTCGGCATCAAGGGGTTTACATTGTCGATGATCGAGACGGCGATCGAGATCACCGAAGGTCGCGCGCCCGCCTCGGTCATCGCCGAAATTCTTGCCGCGGGCCGCGACATGCTTGGCCATCCGATCGAGGCGCTGCCTCATGCGCGCGAAACCGTGGAAAAGCTGGCAGGTGCGTATCGCCTGGTGCTGATCACCAAGGGCGACCTCTTCGACCAGGAGCGGAAGCTGGCGCAATCGGGCCTCGGAGATATGTTCGATGCGGTCGAGATCGTCAGCGACAAGAGCGCGGCCACTTATGCCAGGATCTTCAGCCGCCACGGCGATGGCGCCGAAAAGAGCATGATGGTTGGCAACTCGCTGAAGTCGGACGTGGTGCCGGCCATTGAGGCCGGCGGTTGGGGCATCCACGTCCCGCATGAATTGACCTGGGTGCTGGAACATGTCGAGCCGCCGGTTGCCGCATCTCGCTTCCGCCAGATAGCGGATCTCGGAGAACTGCCGGGGCTGATCGAAAGCATTGGGAAAGCCGGCTGACGGTCAAATCCCGGCTAGCCGCGTGCGAGCGCGATCAGGTTGTCGATCACCGGCTGCAGCCGTTCGGGCGTGATCGGCTTGACCACCACCACGTCGACGACGCTGGACAAGCCCAAGCTCGCGGGTGTGCCATTCTTGGTTGAAAGCAGGATCACCGAAGGGAGCAACTTGCCCGACGTCCGCCGCAGCGCGTCGATACCGGACAGCAGCGCGTCACAGTCCTTGTTGTCGGCTCCGCCATCGAGGACGACAGCGCCGGGAATGAGCGATAGCAACGCCGCTGCTGCGGTTTCGGGCGATTCCGAGATCGGTTTCAGCCCGGATCGTTCAACGATTTTCGAAACCACCACCCGGTTGACCGGCGATTTTCCGACGACGAGCACGCGGGTGAAGTCGGTGAGTATCTCGGACTCCCCGTTCCGGCTCACCAAAGTCAGGTGGTTGGCAGTCTTGGTCTCGCGATTCACGGGGCGCATGGGCAGGACAACCACTTGTCTCTATTTCAATGCAGAGTTGAAACAGAGCGACAATTGGCGTGAGATCGCGTCCCATGTCAAGTTGAAACGTCGGGTTTCGAAGAGGTCACTGCAAGCAATAAAATATAAGTTAAATCTGTAATTGTGGCTCAGCGGTAAAGGATTGCACAAAACGAAAATCACCTGCACGGAAAGCCGCGCAGGTGAAGTCGTTTTCGGCCGGATTTCGATCAGCCCTGGCTCCGCTGCGTGACGATCACGGGGATCAGCAGGTCGCCCCAATTGCCGTCGCCGCCATGGTGTCTTGCCGAGCGCACGAGCTCCACCGACACGCCCGCCTCGACGGCCTTCATGACGGATTGGTTGAGTCTGTGCAGGTCATTCGCCAGCATGCGGATGGTCGCCTGCTGATCGACATTCATGGTGGTGGCCTGTTCTTCGGCCCGTTCCTTGACGCGGCTGATCGATGCCATTGTTTTTCTCCTCGGCCCCCTTTGGGCGTTTCCTCACTTGTTTCCGTTCTGCTATTCCGCTGCCGGCTTGAACTGGGCGTGCTCGGTCGATTCATGCATGGCCGTGGTCGAGGACCGGCCGCCGGTGATCGCCATAGACACGGCGTCGAAATAACCGGTGCCGACCTCGCGCTGATGCTTGGTCGCCGTGTAGCCATGGGCTTCGGCCGCGAACTCGGCTTCCTGCAGCTCGGAATAGGCAGCCATCTGCCGCGCCTTGTAGCCGCGGGCGAGTTCGAACATGCCGAAATTGAGCTGGTGGAAACCGGCCAGCGTGATGAACTGGAACTTGTAGCCCATGGCGCCGAGCTCCTTCTGGAATTTGGCGATCGTGGCGTCGTCGAGGTTCTTCTTCCAGTTGAACGACGGCGAGCAATTATAGGCGAGCAGCTTGCCCGGATGGTGCTTGCGCACGCCCTCGGCAAATTTCTTGGCCTGCGCCAGGTCGGGTTTCGAGGTCTCGCACCAGATCAGGTCCGCATGAGGCGCGTAGGCGATAGCCCGCGCAATGCAGGGCTCGATGCCGTTCCTGACCTGATAAAAACCTTCCACCGTGCGGCCCGCGCCATAGTCGACGAAGGGCTGGTCGCGCTCGTCGATGTCTGAGGTGAGCAGCTTTGCGGCTTCAGCATCTGTGCGGGCGACAACCAGCGTCGGCGTGCCCATCACGTCGGCGGCAAGCCGCGCGGCGTTGAGGTTGCGGATATGGGCGGCGGTCGGGATCAGCACCTTGCCGCCGAGATGGCCGCATTTCTTCTCCGACGCCAGTTGGTCCTCATAATGGACGCCGGCGGCTCCCGCCTCGATGAAGGCCTTCATGATCTCGAAGGCATTGAGCGGTCCGCCGAAGCCGGCTTCCGCATCGGCCACGATCGGCGCGAACCAGGTGTCGACCGAAAGCCCTTTGCCCTCGGAGGTCTCGATCTGGTCGGCGCGCTGCAGCGTGCGGTTGATGCGCTTGACCAGTTCAGGCGCCGCATTGGCGGGGTAGAGCGACTGGTCGGGATACATGGCGGACGCAGTGTTGGCGTCGGCGGCGACCTGCCAGCCCGACAGATAGATTGCCTTCAGGCCGGCCCGCACCTGCTGCATCGCCTGGTTGCCCGACATGGCGCCGAGCGCGTTGACGAAGTCCTCCTCGTGGATGAGCTTCCACAACCGGTTGGCGCCCATTTCGGCGAGACTCTGCCTGATCTGGACGGAACCGCGCAACCGCTTCACATCCTCGGGTGAATACGGCCGTTCGACACCGTCGAACCGGCCTTCCGGCGCCGAGGGGACAAGGTTGTAAAAATCGGTCATTGGTCACTCCAAATGGGTCTGTGTCGGGCTTCGAAGACGCCAGGTCATGGAAAACTTCGCGTCTTTGGATATGACATCATTTACATTGCGGTGCAAAATTAGCCAGGGAAACTGAGAAATCGGCCGGAAAATAGGGGAAAACCTGTATTGTGTTTGACAGCGCGAGGCTGTAAATTTGTCAATATTGTAAAAGGTCGCCTTGCAAGTTGAAATGCGCTCCTAATTGTGAATTCGTGTAAAAGAGACCATGGCCGAGCAAAAGATCTTCGCCGGACCGCGCATTCGCCGCATCCGCAATACCAAGGGCCTGACCCAGACGGCGATGGCCGAAGGGCTCGGCATATCGCCGTCCTATCTCAACCTCATCGAGCGCAACCAGCGGCCGCTGACGGTCCAGTTGATCCTGAAGCTGGCCTCCGTCTACAAGGTCGACCCGCACGAATTGCAAGGCGAGGCGAAGGGGGCGGTCGCCGCCTTGCGGGAAGTCTTCTCGGATCCGTTGCTGGTCGGCGAATTGCCAGGTGACCAGGAACTGATCGAGCTTGCCGAGGCGGCGCCCAATGCGTCCGCCGCGGTGGTGAAATTGTTCCGCGCCTATCGCGAGCAGGCAGAACGGCTTTCCGATCTCAACGAACTGCTGGCGCGGGAGGGCAGGGCCACCGCGCTTTCCGGCGCCCGCTTGCCGATCGACGAAGTGCACGAGATTTTCGAGCGCCGGCCGAACCATTTCGCCGCGCTCGAGGCGGAGGCCGAAGCCTTCACGGCGGTGCTCGATCCCGGCGACGATCTGTTCGGGGCGCTGAAGGCCTGGCTGAAACGCGAATACGGCATCGTCGTCAAGGTACTGCCGGTCGCCACCATGCCGAACTGGCGCCGCCGCTACGACCGGCATTCGCAGCGCCTGTTTCTGTCCGAGCGCCTATCGCCGTTCGACCAGTTGCGCGAAGTGGCGATGGAGGCCTGCCTGATCCGCATGACGGTCGCGGTGGCGGGCGAGATCCAGGCGCTGAAGCTGACCACGGACGAGGCCCGCCGGCTGGCGCGCTTCGAACTTGGCCGCTACGCCGCCCACGCGCTGATGATGCCGTATCAGGCCTTTCAGGCGGCCGCGCGACGCGCGCGCTACGACATAGACGTATTGCGTTCGCGTTTCGGCGTATCCTTCGAGCAGGCGGCAAACCGCCTGACCATGCTGCAGCGGCCGGGCGCGTCGGGCGTGCCGTTCTTCATGCTGGAGGTCGACAATGCCGGCAACCGCTTCCGCAAGGCGGGCAGCCAGGGCTTTCCACAGAGCCGCTTCGGCGGCGGCTGTCCGAAACTGCCTGTCCATGCCGCCTTTACCCAGCCCGGCCAGATCTTCGTCGAAGCGGTGGAAATGCCCGATGGCGCTGAGTTCCTCTGCGTCGCCCGCACGCTCGAAGGGCCACAGGGCGCGTTTGCGGAACGCCCCCGCCGCACGGCACTTTTGCTGGGCTGCGACATCGGCTTTCGGGACGAGATCGTCTACGGCGCGGCACTGCCGGGCGTGGTCGCGGCCGCAAAACCTGGACAGGCCACCAATCCGGCCACACCGGTTGGACCAACCTGCCGGCTCTGCGAACGCATCGGCTGCCTCGCCCGCGCTGAGCCGCCGGTGACGCGTCCGCTCGGCCTCGACGAGATGGTGACCGGACTGAGCGCCTTCGATTTTCAGTAGGATCGTGCCTGGGAACCCGCCGCCTTGCCACAACTGTCGCCCTTCGGTGGATCACGCCCCGCCGCTGCCTTTGCGTTACGCGAATGAGGCACGTTTTCCGTCGTCTGTTGCGCATCGTGCCGTCCAGAAGCTGCCGACAATCGCGCCCATGACCGATATCGCATCATCGCCGATTGCCGTCTCGCCGCACGGCGAGCGTATTGGCTTCCTCCTGGTGTTCCTGTCGGCACTGACATGGAGTTTTGGCGGTACCATTGCCCGCTTCATCGACACCGGCGACAGTTGGACCGTGGTGTTCTGGCGCTCGGTCTGGGCCGCCGCCTTCCTGGTCTGCTTCATGATCTGGCGCGACGGCTGGCGCGGTACGCTGAAATTGTTTCGCGACATGGGCCCGCCCGGCCTTGCCGTGGCCTTGTGCTTCGCCACCGCCTCGACCTCTTTCGTCGTGGCGCTTGCCTATACCACCGTCGCCAACATCCTCTTGATGCAGGCCGGCGTGCCACTGCTGGCGGCGTTGTTGGCCTGGGCGCTGTTTCGTGAAAGGGTGGCCATGGCGACCTGGGTGGCGATCGGCGCGGTCATTGCCGGCGTCGCCATCATGGTGTCGGAATCCCTCGACGGCGCCGTCTCGCCTATTGGCGACGGATTGGCCCTGCTCATCGCCGTCATGTTTTCGATCGCCACCGTCATCACGCGCCGCTTTTCCCATGTGCGAATGACGCCGGCGACCTGCCTCGGCACGATGCTCGCCGCCGCATTCGCGGCGTCGCAGGTATCGGAATTTGCCGTTTCCAGCCGCGACATGGGCTTCCTCTTTGCCTTCGGCGTTGTCAACCTGGGTCTTGGCCTTGCCTTCTTCGCCACCGGCGCCCGGCTCGTTCCGGCGGCAATCGCCGCCCTGCTCGGCACATTCGAGCCGATCCTCGGACCGATCTGGGTCTGGCTGATCCACTCCGAGGTGCCATCAGCACGCACCATTGTTGGCGGCGCTGTCGTGGTCACGGCGCTGCTCGTTCATATCGGGCTCGAATTCAAGCGTCAGGCGCGGCCGGTGCGGCCAGGTGTCACCGGCATGCCGTCGCCTAATTGATGGCAGCGCACGCGCCAAACCGAGATGGGCCATTGACAATGCGGCAGCCGCGCGGGCAGGCTGCAAATACGGCAACAACAAGACAGGCGTATCTTGCCAAGTCTCTCCGCCGGCCTGATCCAGACCGGAGCGCATCGTTGTATTTCTGCCCGCGCAGCGGCGAAAGCTTCTGACGGCGACGGAGCGCCTTCCCGACCACAATGGAAACAACGGGCTCTGCCTGCATCGCTCCGCCATGGTGCCGGCGATTCACGCTTGTCGCGTTCTGGAAAGCTCAATAATCTGAAGCAAATGCCGGCCGCGCGGACGCTGCCGGGCCGGCGACGATACAATCACCAAAGGAGAATGGCATGATCCGCAAAGCGCTCTGGCTTTCGGCGACTTCGGCATTGTTGGCTCTGTTCGCGTCCGGCGCTCATGGCCAGGACCGCGTCGTCAACGTCTTCAACTGGTCGGACTATATCGACAGTTCGATCATTGACGACTTCACCAAGGAAACCGGCATCAAGGTCGTCTACGACACCTATGATTCCAACGAAATTCTCGAAACCAAGCTGCTTGCCGGTGGCAGCGGCTATGATGTCGTGGTGCCGACGGCAAGCCCGTTCCTGGCCCGTCAGATACAGGCCGGGGTTTACCAGAAACTGGACAAGTCGAAGCTGCCCAACCTTTCCAACATGTGGGGTGAGGTGGCGGACCGGGTTGCGAAGTTCGACCCCGGCAACGAATACTCGGTCAACTATATGTGGGGCACGACCGGCATTGGCTACAATACCAAGAAAGTGAAGGAAGCCCTTGGCGTCGACACGATCGACAGCTGGGATGCGGTTTTGAAGCCGGAGAATATCGCCAAGCTCGCAGGTTGCGGCGTTTACTTCCTGGATTCGCCGACGGACATCATTCCGACCGTGCTGAATTATCTCGGCCTCAAGCCCGACTCGACCTCTCCCGATGACCTTGCCAAGGCCACGGATCTCTTGCTGAGCATTCGCCCGTCAATCCGCAAATTCCACTCGTCGGAATACATCAATGCGCTCGCCAATGGCGACATCTGTGTGGCTGTCGGGTTTTCCGGCGACCTCTTCCAGGCCCGCGACCGTGCGGCGGAAGCCAACAAGGGGGTCGAAATCGCCTACTCCATCCCCAAGGAAGGCGCGGAGATGTGGTTCGATCAGATGGCGATCCCGGCCGATGCGCCGCATGTCGCCGAGGCCCACGAATTCATCAACTACATGATGAAACCCGAAGTGATCGCCAAATCCACCAACTATGTTTTCTACGCCAATGGCAACAAGGCCTCGCAGCCGCTTGTCAGCAAGGAAATCCTTGATGACCCGGGCGTTTATCCAGACGATGCGATGCTGGCCAAGCTGTTTACCGTGGGTCCATACGACCCCAAGACGCAACGTCTCGTCACCAGGTCGTGGACCAAGGTTATTACGGGACAATAATAGTCTGACGCGACCCCGGCGGCTGGCTGCCGGGGTCGAATTCTTCAGGGGCAAGGGACGGAGTGGGACATGAAATCGCTTGGCAGCATCCGCAGGGATTTTGCGCCCTGGAACGACCCGAACGCCAAGCCCTACATTCAATTCGAAAACGTCACCAAGAGGTTCGGTGACTTCACCGCCGTCAACAATCTGTCGCTGACCATCTTCGAGCGCGAGTTCTTCGCCCTGCTCGGCGCGTCCGGTTGCGGCAAGTCGACGTTGCTCAGGATGCTCGCCGGTTTCGAGGAGCCGACCGCCGGCCGCCTCCTGCTCGATGGCCAGGATTTGCGCGGCATCCCGCCGTACCGGCGGCCGGTCAACATGATGTTCCAGTCCTACGCCCTGTTTCCGCACATGACTGTCGAGAACAACATCGCCTTCGGCCTCAAGCAGGACGGCATGGCCAGGCCCGATATCGAAAGGCGCGTTGGCGAGATGCTGAAGCTGGTCAAGCTCGAGCAGTTCGCCAAGCGCAAGCCGCACCAATTGTCCGGTGGCCAGCGCCAGCGCGTCGCGCTTGCCCGCTCGGTCGCCAAGCGGCCGAAGGTCTTGCTGCTCGACGAGCCGCTTGGCGCGCTCGACAAGAAGCTGCGCGAGGAAACCCAGTTCGAATTGATGGACCTGCAGCAGGAACTTGGTTTGACCTTCGTCGTCGTCACCCACGACCAGGAAGAGGCAATGACCATGGCCGATCGCATCGCTATCATGGACAAGGGCGAGGTGATGCAAGTGGCGACGCCGGCGGAAGTCTATGAGGCACCAGGCTCCCGTTTCGTCGCCGGCTTTGTCGGCAACGTCAACATGTTCGAAGGCAAGGTTGCGCGTGGCGCGGCGGGTGCCGCAAGCATCGATGCCGGCAACGGCATCACCATCCGCACCGAGAACGCCGGCGATGCCGCCGCTGGCGCCAGCGTCGCCTTCGCCATCAGGCCGGAGAAGATCAAGGTGTCGTCGAAGAAGCCGGCCGATGCCGTCAACGCCATCGAGGGCGAGGTGTACGATATCGCCTATCTCGGCGACATGACTGTCTATCACATCAAGCTGGACGACGGCCATGTCGTGCGGGCGAGCGCGATGAACGCGGCCCGCGTCACCGAGGATCCACTAACCTGGAACGACCGGGCCTGGGTTTCCTTCCGGCCGGATGCCGGCGTCGTTCTGACACGGTAGGGGGTGGGCATGTCGAACGCTGTAACCGCCGTATCAGCCTCCCCGGCAACCAATGACGGCAAAACCGTTCCGGCGAGGCTGGTGGAGGCCTTCGTTGGCCGCCTGGTTATCATCATCCCCTATCTGTGGCTGCTGTTCTTTTTCCTCGTCCCTTTCATCATCGTCTTCAAGATTTCGCTGTCGCAGACGGCGATTGCCATGCCGCCCTACACGCCCGTGCTGGATTTCAGGGATGGCATCTCCGGGTTCTTCGCAGGATTTGGCGAGCTCAATTTCGACAACTACGCCTGGTTGACGCAGGACGCGCTCTACTTCAACGCCTATGTATCGAGCGTCCTCATTGCCGCCATCTCGACGGTGCTGACCTTGCTGGTCGGCTATCCCATCGCCTATGGCATGGCGCGCGCGCCGGCGTCGATCCGGCCGACGCTGCTGATGCTGGTGATCCTGCCGTTCTGGACATCGTTCCTTATCCGGGTCTATGCCTGGATAGGTATCCTGAAACCCGAGGGGCTGCTCAACCAGTTGCTGCTGTCCACCGGCATCATCAGCCAGCCACTGATCATCCTCAACACCTATACGGCGATCTTCATCGGCATCGTCTATTCGTATCTGCCGTTCATGGTGCTGCCACTCTATTCCGCCCTTGAGAAAATGGATCATTCGCTGATCGAGGCAGCCAAGGATCTCGGCTGCCCGCCGGCCAGCGCTTTCTGGAAGATCACTTTTCCGCTGTCGCTGCCCGGCGTCATCGCGGGTTGCCTTCTGGTGTTCATTCCCGCCGTCGGCGAGTTCGTCATCCCCGATCTGCTCGGCGGGTCGCAGACGCTGATGATCGGCAAGACGCTATGGAACGAGTTCTTCGCCAATCGCGACTGGCCGGTGTCGTCGGCCGTCGCCGTCATCCTGCTGTTGCTGCTGATCGTGCCGATCATGCTCTTCCAGCGAGCCCAGGCGCGCGCCCAGGAGCAAGACAAATGAACGCCACCTGGAGCCGCTTCAACATCACCTCGATCGTGCTGGGTTTCGCCTTTCTTTACCTGCCGATCGTCCTGCTTATCGTCTTCTCTTTCAACGAGTCGAAACTGGTCACCGTCTGGGGCGGCTTCTCGACCAAATGGTACGTCTCGCTGTTTCACAATCAGGGCCTGATGGACGCCGCCTGGGTGACGGTGCGTGTCGGCGTCATTTCGGCCACGGTGGCGACCGTGCTCGGCACGCTGGCGGCGCTCACCTTGACGCGTTACACGCGCTTCAGGGGCCGCATGCTGTTTTCCGGCATGGTCTTTGCGCCGCTGGTCATGCCGGAAGTCATCACCGGCCTGTCGCTGCTGCTGCTGTTCGTCGCCATCGGCATGGACCGCGGGCTGATGACCGTTACTCTTGCCCACATCACATTGACCATGTGCTTCGTCGCCGTTGTCGTGCAGTCTCGCCTGGTCACCTTCGACCGTTCGCTGGAAGAGGCCGCGATGGATCTGGGCGCGCCGCCGGTAAAAACCTTCTTCCAGATCACGCTGCCCGTCATCATGCCGGCGATCGTGTCCGGCTGGATGCTGGCGTTCACATTGTCGCTCGACGATCTGGTCATCGCCAGCTTCACCTCCGGGCCCGGCGCCACCACGCTGCCGATGAAGATCTACAGCCAGGTCCGCCTCGGCGTGACGCCTGAGATCAACGCCGCCTGCACCATTTTGATCGCAATCGTCGCGGTTGGCGTGATCGCCGCGTCGGTCGTCAACAAGCGCCGCGAGGTGCAGCGGCAACTGGACGAGCAGGCCGCGCAACGCGGCTGAAAATGGGCCGCCACCTTCAGGCGGCCTATTCTCCTGAAACGCCGCGGCTTATCGGTGAGATGAACGGCGTGCTCCAGGTGCCGCCGACGAAGAACGACGACTGGCTAGGGCCTTGTCCGTTTGTCTGCGTCGCCGCCTGGTCCGGCTGGATGATGCCGCCGGATAGCGCCAGCCCGCGTCCGGCATAGGTTGCGATGCCGGAAAGCCAGAGCTTGTATCTCGCCGAATTGGCCTCGGCCTTGTCGATCTTCGCCACCCCGTTCGAAATGCTCGCCTTGAGTTCGGCTCCATCGATCGGCAGCGTTCCGTCGGAGACATCGTCGAGCGCGAAGAACCCGCCCTGTTCTGTGTGTTTGAGAAATGCCGGCAGATTGAGCTTGCTCAGCGCGCCCTGGCCGAATGTTGCCGAGACCGAGCCGTCGGCATTTTCGAGAATGGAATCCCAGGTTCTGCCTGGCCCCTTGAGGATGACGGAGACGGTTCCAGTACCGATCGGCACCAGTCGCGTCATCCCGGCCGCGGTGGCGAAAGCACCACCGTCGATATCAGAGGCAAGCAGCCTGATCTCGACCTGCGTCCCCTCCGGCTTGCGATCGAAACGAAGACTGCTCTGGATGTTGCCGCCAAATGCCGATGCATCGGAAATGTCGAAGACGGCAAGACCGTTCTTGACCTGCGCGGTGGCGGCGACATCGGCAAGCTGGATGGCGCCCGCGGTGGCATGGGCCGCCGACAGCCTGAGATCGAGATTGATCCGGTCGGCGAAGCTGGTATCGATCTCGGCGGGACCGGTTCCACCAGTGGGCGCCAGGGGCGTGAAGGCGGAAAGAAACGACCACAGATCTAGCGTGTCGAAGGCGAGCGTCCCGGCGATCACCGGGCGCGCCTCGCCGAAGGAAAGATCCAGCGCGCCCATTCCCGGATTGTTGTCCAGGGCCAGCGCGGTGTTTTCCAGTTTGACGCGGCCGGCGGTCGCCGTCACCTTGCTCGAAACGGAAATCGAGCCGATTGCTGCACCCGGCGCGATGCCGGCCTGCGACCATTCGAGCACCCGCCTCAGCGAGGGTGCGGCAAATTTCGCCTGGCCCTCGAAATAGGCATTTTCGAACATGCTGGCCACGCCGTCGAAGGAAAAACTGGCGGGGGCCGCCTTGAATGAAAGCGTGATCGGCGCCGCACCCCCTGCAAACAGCACCAGCGGGTTCGGCGATGCGGCATCGATGGAGACGCTTTCGCCGCGCCAGATACCGGTCGCCGACAGCGTCGCATTGCTGTTCATCGCGGCCCAGTTCGCCTGGCCGCTCAAGCTGCTCAGGATCTCGGTGTCCTTGCCGCCGATCGAGGTCACCACGCGGCCGTCCCTGAATTCCACCCTACCGAAAGGATCTGTCGGCAGCTTGCTCAGATCCGGCTTGGCGCGGTCGGCGCTGACCACTGCGCGAGCCGTGTCGATCGAGCGCGTGATGCGCCCGCCCGAAGGCATGGCGGGCAGGAAAAGGCCATTTGCAGCACGTTGAACCCGGATCGTCGGCCGCACCAGCCGCGCCGTCGAAAACACCACGTCGCCACGCAGCGCCGCCATGGCGGAGAGATCGACCTCGACCCGTTCGGCTTCGATCACCGGCGGCGCATCGGTCTCCGTCCACTGGGAAAGCGTCACATCGGTCAGGATGGCACGAAAATTCGGCCAGACTTCGATCTGCGGCGCGCCGTCGATGGTGACCCTGAAACCGCTCCACGCACTCATCTCCCAGGCGATGCGGTCGCGCACGATGCGGGTCGAGGCGACGAGCGGCAGGGCTGCGACAACCAGCGCGATGACGAGGACGGCAACGCCGATCGCCCATATTCCGCGCCGGATCAAAGGTGATGCCATATCGCCCCGGTTGCTTCCATTCCGACAAAATCGCCCGATGGGTGTAACCCCAGTCGTCACTACGACTTAGGGCTGACGCATTTCAAGTCTTTATGGCCCGGCGATGGCGTTTGCGCACATCCATCGCGGCGAGCTTAACAAAATCTTGCTCTGCTGCGCTGCGATATGCATAAGCGACGGTGACCGTGGAGGAACGATCATGGCTGCCGAAACACCACTCTGGACACCGACGCAGGACCAGATCGACTCCGCCCCGATGACCGCCTTCATGAAGGCAGCCGAGGCGAAAACCGGCGGAACATTTTCTTCCTACGCCGACCTCCATCGCTGGTCGGTCGACGAGCGCGCGGCGTTCTGGGACCTGGTTTGGGATTTTTGCGGGATATTGGGCAACAAGGGGACTGGCGAGAATGCCAGTGAACGCATCCTTGTCGATGGCGAGAAGATGCCCGGCGCCGCCTTCTTCCCCAACGCGAAGCTGAACTTCGCCGAGAACCTCCTGAAGAAAACCGGCTCTGGCACGGCCATCGTCTTTCGCGGCGAGGACAAGGTCGAGCGGCGTCTGTCCTGGAACGAACTCCATGCGCTGACCTCGCGCCTGCAGCAGCTTTTCCTGTCGCTCGGGGTGAAAGAGGGCGACCGCATTGCCGCGATGATGCCCAACATGCCGGAGACCGTCGCCGCCATGCTGGCGGCCGCCTCCATCGGCGCCGTCTGGTCGTCCTGCTCTCCCGATTTCGGCGAGCAGGGCGTGCTGGACCGGTTCGGCCAGATCGAGCCCGTCTTCTTCATCGCGCCGGACGGCTACTGGTACAATGGCAAGGCCATCGAGGTCGCCGATAAGATCGCGGCCGTGGCGGCAAAGCTTCCTAGCGTCCGCAAGATTCTCATCGTCGACTATCTCGGCACCTCGGCCGACGTGGCAGTGACCATCGACAAGGCAGCGGCGCTCGAAGAGGCGCTTTCTCCCTTTGCCGCCAAGTCCGTAACCTTCGAACGGTTGCCGTTCGCGCACCCGCTCTACATCCTGTTTTCCTCGGGCACGACCGGCATTCCCAAATGCATCGTTCATTCGGCTGGCGGAACGCTGATCCAGCACGTCAAGGAAGAGCGCCTCCATGCCGGCCTGCTCGACGGTGACCGCTTCTTCTACTTCACCACTTGCGGCTGGATGATGTGGAACTGGCTGGTATCAGGCCTGGCATCGGGCGCGACCCTTCTGCTCTATGACGGCTCGCCCTTCTATCCCGATGGCAACGCACTATTCGATTTCGCCGACGCCGAGAAGATGACCTATTTCGGCACCTCGGCCAAATTCATCGATTCCGTGCGCAAGGCCGGCCTCAAGCCGATCAACACGCACGATCTTTCCACCGTGCGCACCATCTCCTCGACCGGCTCGCCGCTGTCGCCGGAGGATTTCCGCTTCGTCTATGACGATATCAAGAAGGACGTGCACCTCGCTTCGATCTCCGGTGGCACCGACATCGTCTCCTGCTTCGTGCTCGGCGTGCCGACGGAACCGGTATGGATCGGAGAGATCCAGGGACCCGGTCTCGGCCTCGCCGTCGATGTCTGGGACGACGACGGTCACCCGCTCCGCCAGGAGAAGGGTGAACTCGTCTGCACGAAGGCGTTTCCGGCGATGCCAATCGGCTTCTGGAACGATCCCGAAGGCAAAAAATACCACGCGGCCTATTTCGAGCGCTTCGACAATGTCTGGTGCCATGGCGACTTCGCCGAATGGACCGCTCATGGCGGGTTGATCATCCATGGTCGCTCCGACGCCACGCTCAATCCGGGTGGTGTGAGGATCGGCACGGCGGAAATCTACAACCAGGTGGAGCAGATGCCGGAAATCCTGGAAGCGCTGTGCATCGGCCAGGATTTCGACAATGACGTGCGCGTCGTGCTGTTCGTGCGGCTGGCCGCGGGCGTCGAGCTCGACGCCGAGCTGGAAAAACGCATCCGCACGAAAATCCGCACCGGGGCGAGCCCCCGTCACGTGCCGGCCAAAATCGTCGCCGTCAGCGACATTCCACGCACCAAGTCGGGCAAGATCACCGAACTCGCGGTGCGCGACATGGTGCATGGGCGCGCCATCAAGAACAAGGAGGCGCTGGCCAATCCCGAGGCGCTCGAATTGTTCCGCAACTTGCCGGCGCTGGCCGACTGAACATGGTTAACGAGATATGTCGCTCGAATTTACCTAGATTTCATGAGTGGTACACATTGGTAAATTTTCCGGCGCGCCGGTAAGGATTTGTTAAGGGCCGGCATCGATAGTCGTGCGTAACTTGAGGGAGAAATCCCGTTCCTCGACATCCCCAGAGGATCTGAATTCGCTCAAGCCCCGTTGTGACAGCAATCTCATTATTCAAGGCGTCCTGTTGGACGCCTTTTCTTTATTCGGCCAGCACGCGCGTCGATGGGAAAGCGACTTCGACCAACGTGCCTTCGCCGGGCGTCGAGTTGATGGTGAAGCGGGCCCGGTTCGCCTCGACCATGGCCTTGGTCAGCGGCAGCCCAAGACCAGTGCCGTCACCGCGTCCACGTTTCAGCGCGTTGATCTGCTTGAACGGCTTCAGCGCCTGTTCGATCTCTGACTGGCTCATGCCGATACCGGTGTCGCGCACGCGCATGACGACATCGCCCGAAACCTCATAGGCGGTCGAAACAATCACCTGGCCGCCAGCTTGCGTATAGCGGATGGCATTCGACAGGATGTTCAGCGCGATCTGGCGCACGCTGCGCAGGTCGGCCACCACTTCCGGCAGCCGCGATGCGAAGCTGGAGCGGATGATGACTCGTTCGCGGTTCGCCTGCGGCTGCATCATCGCCACCGTTTCGGCCAGCGTATCATTGAGCGACACCGCCTCGTAGGCCATCTCCTGCTGGCCGGCTTCGATCTTCGAAATATCGAGCAGATCGTTGACCAGGTCGAGCACGTGGTTGCCCGACCGGTTGATGTCGCGCAGATAGTCGCGGTAGCGGTCATTGGCGACCGGCCCGAATTTCTCGTCAACCATCAGCTCGGAAAAGCCGATGATGGCGTTAAGCGGCGTGCGGATCTCGTGACTGATACGGGCGAGGAAGTCGGTTTTCTGCGAGGAGGCGCGCTCGGCCACCGCGCGGGCCTGGGTCAGATCCTCTTCGGCCCGCTTCCATTGCGTGATGTCGCGCACCACCGCGCAGAAGCCGCTGTCGTTGGGCAGGCTGCCGATGGTCATGAACAGCGGGATGAAGCGCCCTTGTGCCTCGCGTCCGATCACCTCGCGTCCGTCATTGAGCACGCTTGCCACGCCGGGTTCGGAGAGCCCTTCGAGATAGTCCCGTGCCGCGCGCTGGCTTTCGATCGCGAACAGCGAGACGAAGGGCTTGCCGGTCACCTCGTCGCTGTCGAAGCCGAACAGCGCTTCGGCCGGGCGGCTGATGGAGCGGATCGTTCCGTCACGGCCGATCAGCACGACGCCGTCGGTCGCCGTGTCGATGATGGTGCGCATCTCGGCGATCCGCGCCTTGAGCTCAGGGATGTCCGGCTGGGTCTGCTCGTCGGCGGCAGCGTGCAGGGCCGCTGGTGGTGCGTCGTCGTCGCCGGAACGGCGCACGACCAGCATCAGCGCCTTGCCGGTACGCCACGGAACCGCGCGCAAAATGGCCTCGATCGGAAACTCCAGGCCGTCGCGCGTCTTCAACCGCAGCGCGTGATCGGTGCTCTCGGAGGCGCTGTCGTCGTAAGGATCGGCAAACAGCGCGCCGAGGCCGCCTGCCTCCTCCAGATCGTCGAGCGCGTCATAGCCGGTCAGGCCGAGGAATTCCTCATTCGCGTAGTGAAGGTCGTCGCCGGAATGGATGAGCAGCGGCACGGGCAGCTTGCTGAGGATCGAAATATCCGGCGCCTTGTCGTCTGCGGCTGAAAAAGCCGACGGCACGAACCCTTCGAGCTTGAGCGGCGGCGCCTGGGGACGCGGCCTGTCGACGGGCGCTGGCTCCACGTCACCGGCATCGCCAATGTCATCGGTCGACGAATGGGTTTCGTCGCTATCGGCGCGCGCCCAATCCTCGCTGTCCTCCGCATCACGGAAATCATCGGCCGTCATGCTGTCGTCGTCTTCCGTGGCCCCGGCACTCGGGGGTACTTCGCTGGCGATCGATCCACTGTCCGCTTCGGTTGGTTGGGCGATCTCCCACGCTTTCGATTTGTCCGGCTCGGAGACAGGTGCGTCGTCGCTATTGTCGGCGACATGGTCCCGGTCGGCGTAATTAAGCAGCGAGCCCGTGATCTTGGACACGGTTGATTGGCCGGCCGGCTGTTCCTGCACGGCCTCGTCCGGTTGCTCGCCGTCGAGCCTTGCGACATCCTTCTCGTCTTCGCTGTTGGTTTCGGCCGGCTCCACCATCGGTTCCGCCGGCTTTTCGACATCGGCCGGCTCGACCGGAATATTCTCCTTCCTGAGCCGTTCGCCGATCTCGCGGAACGCACTGCGTTCAAGGGTCGACAGGCCCTTGTCGTTGGCCGGCTGCCTGTGCTCCGCCAGCCGGATCACCTTGTCGGCAAAGCGACGCTCCGGCTTTGGCACGATGGTTAGCGCCGGGACCTCGCCCTTGAACGGATCGGGTTCCTTTGGTGCTTCCGGCGCAGTCTCCGGGACCTCAGGCCCGGTGATCTTGGACTCGACTGCTGTCGGCGCCTGATCGTTGGGGACAAGCGCCATCCCGATCGCCTCCGGATCGACTGCCGCATCACTGGTGCGGGCGACGCCGAAACCGCGGAAGCCTTCGAAGGCGCGGCTGCGGTCATAGACGGGCAGCGCCGCCAGATCGACGGGTATCTTGAGATCGGTGCCGGCAATCGGCCACAGCACCGAACGGCCGGACCAGGTGTCACGCCGCTCGAGCAAGCCGGCGATCTCACCGGATGCATCGAGGCCAAAGGCGGCCGCGACGTCCCTGAAG
>NZ_NWQG01000131.1:0-16615 GCF_002529485.1 Mesorhizobium sanjuanii | reverse complement strand
CTGCCGATCACATCGGCGGCGGGCTTGCCGACGATCTCGGCGAATTCGGGTGAAAGCGCGCTGAACTTGCCCTCGGCGTCGGTGCGCCAGACGAAGCGCAGCGGCGCTGCAGTGCGGTCGATGCCCCGCATGGGGCGCTCGGCGGGGGAGGCGGGTTCGGCGGTGTGTTGCGCGCTGCGTCGTGCTGGACCATCCGCCCCGGCGGGTGCTTCGCCAAGCAAAGGCGCTTCCGGCCTTGCTGGCTCTCGCGTCTCATCCTCACTGGCGCTGAAATACCAATGGTCATGCTGCGCCGGCGTTCCGCCGGCCGCCGGGCGATCGCTATCGGCGGCTTGCGGGCTTTGTTCGGTCGCATCGGCAATGTCGTGCTCAGCCGCGGCCTGGATTTCTTCGACAATTGGCGGTACGGCCTCCGTGGCCGCATCGGCGCCGGCTTCCGTCTCCGCCGGGTCCTCGGCACCAAGGGCTTCGCTGTCGAGCTTGTCCTCGTCGATCACCACCAGCAGGTGCCGCTCGTCCGTCAGCCGGGCGAGGCCGGCCGGATAGGAGATGGTGCCGCCTGGAACGAGGCGCTTGACGATGCGCTCGCTCTCGTTCGTTACATCGGCCACGAGTGCTGCCAGCGTCTCGGGCAGGATGCCAAGCGCCGAAAAACCATCCGAAGCAGCCTCGATGCCGCCCTTGGCGTCGACAAAGGCGATGAAGTGACCATCCTCGGTAAAGCCGCTGATCGCCCGATCGGCAATCTCGGCGGCGTTGCGTGACCCGGCTTGCGCTGCCGGCACTGCCAGCATGATCGCATTCTCGCCGTCCGGCATGGTGATGGCGGTGGCCAGGAAACCAATCGCGCGGCTGGTCAGGCCGGTGGCCAGACGGACCGTAATGGCGCGGTCGCGACCGATCTCCGGAAAACCGCTTGTCGCCATGATCTGGCGCCTGGCGACCATCGGCAGCCCTGCCGAACTGCCGATGATGGCCTCGATGTCCGGGTAGCCGAACACGGCCGCTCCCGGTCCGTTGGCCCAGATCACCTGTTCGAGGTCGGCCGACAGAACGGCGATAGCGTCGCCGGCGGCAAAGCGCTGGCGAACCGCGTCGAGCACAGCGACGTCGAGGAAGGAGTAGTTTTCGGACGGCATGCGCTTGGCGGACCCTCTGGGCGAACCCTCACGGAACGGGCAGTTTGCAGTTAACGCTTTGTTAATAAAAGCCGACGGCGCGAAGGTCTACAAGCCATTGCGTGCAGCAGTCGGAATCTCTGGGCGCTTGGTTAACGCCGCTCAAGATTTTATGTTGCGCTGCAACAAAGATATTGCAATGCACAAAATTTGCCTTTATATTGCCATCATACATGAACGAGACGGCTTTCCTTCAAGGCCGCCGCTACGACAAAGGATGGAAAATGTCCAAGACCAAAACTGCCGAGACGATTGAAAACGTTGAATTCCCGAGCTTCGACGCGTCCAAGGCCACCGACCAGATCCGCGCTTTCGCCGAAAAGGGCGTTGAGCAGTCGAAAGAGGCCTATGTCAAGCTGAAGACCGGCGCCGAGGAGACCCAGAAGGCTCTGGAGTCGACCTTCGAGACCGCCAAGACCGTTTCCAGCGACCTGTCGCTCAAGACCATCGCTGCTTTGCGTGCCAATGCCGAAGCCGGCTTCTCGCATCTCGAGGCTCTGATCGGCGCGAAGTCGCTTTCGGAAGTCGTTGAGCTGCAGACGGCATTCCTGCGCAAACACGTCGAAACGACCGTCGAGCAGGCCAAGGACTTCCAGACCGTCGCCTCCAAGGCGGCTGAGGACGTCTCCAAGCCGATCAAGACCGCCTTCGAGAAGGCCGTACAGAACATCAAGGCCGCCTAATATTTGCGCACAACTCGAAGATGCATCAAAACGTCGCATTTCGTCAGACAAATAGATATGCGATAGAATTGGTGAAAGTGAATACCCGGTGGGTGGAACCTCCTCCCTCTGCTCTCCGGGGTGACCAGCCAGCACCTCCTCCCGCTGGCTCGTAACAGGAAAAGGCCGGCACCTCCTCCCGCCGGCCTTTTTCTTTGCCCGGCGAAGGTGGCCAGCAATCTTTGCTACAGCGCCGCGCGTCCCTTGGACGCGCAAAGGACGCTGTAGAACTTTGGGTTTGCGCATGATCCTTTCCGAAAATCGATTCCGATTTTCGGGGTCGTGCGCTGCCAAGAGCCTTGAATTAAATTCCGATAGCCCGTATGGACGCATCGCCGAACGACAGAGCGTATCCTGGAGAATGAACCTCGATCCGCTCAGGCAAATGTGCCGTTGTAGCTCAGCTGGTTAGAGCGCCGGATTGTGGATCCGGAGGTCGCTGGTTCGATCCCAGCCAACGGTACCATCGGCTCATCCGCTAAGTCTTTGAATTTTTTATAGAATTTCCAGATTCCAGTGATCGGTCTTGCCACAATTTTCGATTTTGTGTTACCTATTGTGATACAAAAGGGGGCCTCTAGAGGCCGTGGGAAGACGACGCGAAGCACATGATCCTAACCGCTTCCTGCAACTGAGGGGCGACCATTTCCATTACTACCGGCGGGTGCCCAGAGAGGTCAGGGGCCTCGACGAGCGTGGCGTATTCGTGCGCCGCGCCCTCGACACCACTGATCGCATGAAGGCGCGTACCGCCAGGGACCACCCGCTTTCTGGAACTTGGCCCGGGATCTTCTCAGCGAGATGGTAGCGAGGACGGATCCCAGCACGGTTACGCGGTCGTTGAGTGATTTCAAAACGATCGAGGGTGCGAAAGCCTGGGCGGCACAAAGCGCCGATCAATAGTGAACACGGCAGTCTGGCATCGACTGGCGCCCCTACAACGCCTTGACTTAACGTCTTTCATATAGCGAATTAGGGTAATGTACGAGACGAGCTCCGGCCAGGCCAAGGGCTTTGATCATGGCAAACGACAGCGAATCTGGCACCTCGACAATTGCCTTTGACCGCTTCGTGCTGACACCAATCAAACGATTGCTTACGAGAGATGGCGAGCCAATCGCAATTGGTGGCCGAGCGCTCGACATTCTGATCGCATTAACCGATCGGCCCGCGGAGATCGTGAGCGGGCGTAAATTGATTGATATCGTGTGGCCGGATGTGACGGTCGAAGAGGCCAATCTCCGCGTCCACATCGCCGCTCTTCGTAAGGTCTTGGGCGACGCTCGAGACGGAAATCGCTTTCTTATTACCGTACCTGGTCGAGGATACGCGTTCGTTGCTCCTTTGCGCTCACCCCATAGCGGCACTAGCTCTATCTACAGTGAAGCCGGGCTGCCGCAATCAAAGAACTTGCCTGCACCGTTGCGGTCAATTGCTGGCCGCGCCGAAACGTTGGCAGAGTTGATCGCGCAGGTGCAGTCAAACCGCCTGGTAAGTGTTGTGGGGCCGGGCGGCATTGGAAAGACCACTGTCGCGATAGCGGTTGCCCACGCGCTTGTGTCTGACTTTGGAAACGAAATGGTTTTCTTTGTCGATCTTGGTTCACTGGACGACAAAGCCGACGCCGCGAGTGCGGTTGCCGCCGCTATTGGATGTTCCGTGCAAGGTTTTGTACCCGATCACGCTATACCCGCGTTTCTCGCGGACAAGCGCGCCCTGCTCATTCTGGACAGCTGCGAGCATGTTATGGAGACAGTCGCACCGCTGACAAAACATATAGTCGCTGGGGCGCCGTCCATCCACATTTTGGCCACGAGCAGAGAAGCACTTCGCGTCGAGTTAGAGAACGTCCATTTGCTCCCGTCGCTTGCTTGGCCGCTTGACGCTGAGCCTTCTGCAGCTTCGGCTCTCGCTTCGCCAGCAGTACAACTTTTTATGGAAAAGGCTGCCGCCGGCGGGCATTTGGACCGCCTTCAGGACAGCGATGCTCCCATTGTAGCTGACATCTGCCGACGGCTTGATGGGATTGCGTTGGCGATCGAGATCGCTGCAAGCCGAGTGGGAACGTATGGCATTAGAGGAGTGGCCGGTCTCCTCAACGAGGCCAATCCATTACAATTGCAAGGTCGGCGCAGTGCAACGTCGAGGCACCAAACGTTGCAGGCGATGCTTGACTGGAGTTTCAACCTTTTGTCGGCAAGCGAGCAAAAGACGCTCTGCACACTCTCGATTTTTGTCGGTCAATTCCCCCTCGAGGCAGCCTATGCGGTTGCGGGTGTTGTGGACAATGACAGAAAGAAACTAGCGGCCACAATTGCAAGCTTAGCCGACAAATCTCTGATTTCAATCTCATCGATCGGCGGCTTTGTTTACTACCGGCTTCTGGATACGACGCGCGCATACGCCTCCGCCAAGCTGAAGATTGGCGACGAGCAGAGGGCAATAGCCGAGCGCCACGCCCTCTACTTCGCCAATTTCCTCAAATCGCGCTTTTTGGGACAAGGTTTTGATGGCAGGGAGGCGGCCAAATACACTCCTCATCTCGGCAATATCCGCAAGGCGCTTGAGTGGAGTTTTTCCGATCGGGGCGATCCCGCCATCGGACGCGAGCTTGCCGCCAATGCCGCGTCAATATTTCTGGAAATTTCCCAATTTGGAGAATGCCAGAGATGGTGTCGTCAAGCTATATCTGGGCTGCCTGAAAGTGATCGTGGGACATCACTAGAGCTACGATTATATTACGCACTGGCGCGATCGGCGCTCTACACTCCTGGAAGCGTCAACGAGGTCAGGGACGCGTTCAAACGCGCATTGCATCTGTCAGAGACTTTACACGACGAACGTCGTCAATTCGATCTGCTCGCCGATTTCAATGTCTACCTCGTTCGCAATGGTGATTTCAAAGGCGCGATTGCTACTGCGAAGGAAAGCGCCGCTATCGCTCAGCGAACGGGCGACCCCGCCGAAAAAATTCTTTCAGAGTGGTTGCTTGGCGCCTCATATCACGCGACTGGCAATCAGGCGGCTGCGCTGCGTCATTGCAAGAATGGCTTCCTGTTGCAGGCGTTTCCCGCCGCGTCTTTGAAATTGGACCTAGCTAGCGAAGCGCGTGCGCGGCTGGCCTTGACGCGATCCCTGTGGCTGCGAGGTTTTCCCGATCAAGCTCTCGAATCCGCCCATGAGACAATAGAACACATGCGCGCCTACAGCCATCATGCTTCCTACTGCTTTGCCTTGGTCTGGACGATCCCCGTCTTCTTTTGGTGCGGCGCATATAAGATGGCGGCCGAGCCGATTGAGAACGCGCTATCACATGCATCCAAGTATTCTCTCCCTGCCTTTCAGGCCATCGCCCGCGCACAGAAGGGCGAGTTCCTGTTTGTAAATGGGGATGATTCGACGGGGCTCGAGATGCTCCAGCAAGGCCACTCAACCATGCTTTCCAGCCACTACAGCATCATAGCTTCTTCAACGTCCTGTGTATTAGCAAAAGCGTTGGCAGCTTCAAAAAGAGGCGAAGAAGCGGGGCAAGTGCTTGACGTGGCGGTATCACGCGCCGATTTGGTCAACGAACAATGCTGGCGGCCAGAGTTGCTACGAACTCAAGGCGAGATCGAGTTGATGATGCCGCAGCCGGACCTTGCTTCTGCCGAGCAATTTCTTCTGAGGTCAATTTCTTGCGCGCGAGAGCAATCCGCCTTCAGTTGGGAACTAAAGGCAGCAATTCCCCTTGCCCAAATGTGGAGGGAGTTGGGTAGAAATCAGGAGGCCAGATCGCTGCTAGGAAGTGTTTACCGGCGATTTACTGAAGGATTTGGAACGCGAGATCTTATCGCAGCAAGTCAACTTCTGGATCAGCTCTAAGAGCACGAGCGTGTAAACCGAGGCTGCAAGCTGTGGATCGTGGAACGCGGCAATGCCGGCGATTGTGTAGGCGAATCTGCTCCACTGGTTGTGACCTGAAACAAAGGAAGATGTGCTGCGCACTGGCTGAGCTTTGAATCTGCGCGCACGGGCACCTCCCGCGATAGATCGCGTCCGCCTCGCTTTGGGTCAACCTTGCATCTGCATGATCTGATCGATGGGCATCATGTTGTGGTTCATATGTGCCATGATCCAGAGCGATCCGACGATGACCAGGAGAACGATCAACACACCAAAGGCAAGCGCCAAGACGTTGTTGACGTTGTCGGGGCCGGTGGTGATGTGGAGGAAAAAGACGAGGTGAACGCCCATCTGCGCGATCGCGAGGACGGCCAGGGCGACAGGAATGCTCGGTTCCCAAACCAGCGCGGTGCGAGTGATAAAGAAAGACACCAGGGTAAGCAGCGTTGCGAGCCCTAACCCGATCAGGTAAGTCCTGATTTCTTCGGCAGCCTCGTATCCGTCGAGGCTCTCGTCACCCGGCGCGGTATCGACGTAGTGCGAGTCTTCGTGCTGCTCGGCGTGGCTCATTGGGTGACTCCCATCAGATACACCATTGTGAACAATCCGACCCAAATGATATCTAGGGCATGCCAGAACAGGCTGAAGCAAAGCAGGCGCCGCAGAATGTCGGGCCGGTAGCCCTTCGCGAACACCTGCGCCATCATCGTGAGCAGCCATAGCAAGCCGATGGCCACATGCAGGCCATGGCAGCCAACCAGCGTAAAGAAGGCCGACAGGAACGCGCTCCGCGTTGGGCCTGCCCCGAGCGCAATCATGCCCATGAACTCGCGGATCTCGATGCCAAGGAATGCAGCCCCCAGTATGAAGGTTGCGGCCATCGCGCCATGGAACCAGAATCCGTTGCGCGTCCGGGCGCCGATGCCTGCGAGGCCGCAAGTGAAGCTCGACAGGAGAAGGCAGGCCGTCTCAATGCCGACATTGCCGAGGTCGAACAGTTCCCGCCCGCTCGGCCCGCCGGCCGTCGCGTCAACCAGCACCGCGTAGGTCGCGAAGAAGGCGGAGAACATGACGATGTCGCTCAGCAGGAATATCCAGAAGCCGTAGCCTGCGATGATGCGCTTTGACGCCAGCGCATAGGCCGCATGCTTCGCGCTGTGTTGAATATTCGGCGAGCCCTGGGCACGCTCTACGTGGTTCGGGCCGCCCCGGCCGACGGCCGCGTCGAACGCGCTCATGGCGCCGTCCCCGACAGGGCGAGTGTCTCGCCGCGCGCGGTTCGGTTGGCCCGATCGATGCGTGCGACCACGTCAGCCGGAATCACATACTCGACTTCATCCCGCCAGGCGAAGACAACAAAGGTTGCGAACGCGCCCACCGCAGCCAGGACCACGATCCACCAGATATGCCAAATCAGTGCGAATCCCATGAAGGTGGCGAAGAAGGCGCAGATGAAGCCCGTGGGACTGTTTCTAGGCATCTCGATGTCCGCATAGGGAGGTTCCTCGCCCGGCATGGCCTGCTGGCGCGCGCGCTGCTTCATGCCCCAGTAAGCCTCGTCGCCCTCGACGTTCGGGAGCACCGCGAAATTGAAGGCTGGTGGCGGAGAGGGTGTCGCCCACTCGAGCGAGCGTCCATTCCAGGGGTCGCCGGTCTCGTCGCGAAGTTCCTTACGCCGGCGAATGCTGATGGCGAGTTGCGCGATCTGCAGGATTATACCGACCAGGATGATGGCCGCGCCGCCGGCCGCGATCAGCAGCCAGGGACGCCATTCGGGGACATCGTAGTGCTGCATGCGACGCGTCATACCCATCAGGCCTACGACATAAAGCGGCATGAAGGCGACGTAGAAGCCCACGATCCAGCACCAGAACGATGCTTTGCCAAGCCCTTCGTGCAGCCGGAAGCCGAAGGCTTTCGGAAACCAGTAGGTGTAGCCGGCGAAGGCGCCGAAGAGCACGCCTCCGATGATGACGTTGTGGAAATGCGCCACAAGGAAAAGGCTGTTGTGCAGGACGAAGTCCACCGGGGGCACCGCCAGCAGGACGCCAGTCATCCCGCCGATGACGAATGTGACCATGAAGGCGATCGACCACAATATCGGTTGGGAATAGACGACCCGGCCACCATACATGGTGAAGAGCCAGTTGAAGACCTTTACGCCCGTGGGCACCGCGATAATCATCGAAGCGATGCCGAAAATCGCGTTGACATCGGCGCCGGCCCCCATGGTGAAGAAGTGGTGCAACCACACAGTGAAGGAAAGTACGCATATGGCCATCGTCGCCATGACCATCGACCGATAGCCGAACAGCGGCTTGCGGGAAAAGGTCGAGATCACTTCCGAAAATATGCCGAAGGCGGGCAGGATCAGGATGTAAACTTCAGGATGTCCCCACGCCCAGATCAGGTTCATGAACATCATCACGTTGCCGCCGGCTTCATTGGTGAAGAAGTGAAAACCGACGTAGCGATCCAGCAGCAGCATCGCCAAAGTCGCCGTCAGGATGGGAAATGCCGCGACGATCAGCAGGTTGGAGGCGAGCGTCGTCCAGCAGAACATCGGCATTCGCATCAAGGTCATGCCAGTTGCACGAATCTTCAGGACCGTCGTGACGAAGTTGACGCCGGTGAGCAAGGTTCCCACACCGGATATCTGGAGCGACCAAAGATAATAGTCGACGCCGACGCCGGGCGAGTAGGCTATCTCCGACAGGGGAGGATACGGCAGCCACCCGGTGCGCGCGAACTCGCCCACGACCAGCGAAATATTGACGAGCAACGCGCCGGTAGCGGTGAGCCAAAAGCTGACCGAGTTGAGGGTCGGGAACGCCACGTCGCGGACCCCAAGCTGCAGCGGCATGACGAAGTTCATCAGCCCGATCACGAAGGGCATTGCGACAAAGAAGATCATCAGCGTGCCGTGGGCGGAGAAAATCTGGTCGTAGTGCTCGGGTGGCAAGTAGCCTTCGGAGCGGAACGCCAGCGCCTGTTGCGACCGCATCATGATCGCGTCGGCGAAGCCGCGCAGCAGCATCACCATCGCGAGCAGGATGTACATGATCCCGATCCGCTTGTGGTCCACGCTGGTGATCCACTCGCGCCAAAGGTACGGAAGCCAGCCCTTCAGCGTGACCCATGCGAGGACGCCGACAATCACCACACCCACCAGGGCGGCCGTGAACAGTGGGATCGGCTGGTCGAGGGGAATAGCTGCCCAGCTGAGTTTGCCCAACATCCTAGTCCTCCGTCCGTGGGGATACGCTTGGGTTGGGCCGGCCGGTCTGCGGGCCAGGTCCGGGCGGCAGTTGCTGTGTGACGATCTGCTGGAAGAGGTCAGGATCGGCCTCACGGAAGGTGAAAGGAGTGGTGATCACACTTTGCCTGGCCAAGGCAGCGTAGCTCTTGGCATCGAGGCTTGGCCCCATGCCGCGCGTGGCATCAATCCAGGCAGCGAACCGCTGCGCCGACACCGCCTGCACCTCGAAATGCATGTCCGAGAAACCATCGCCACTATAGTGGCTCGAAAGGCCGCGGAAGGTGCCCGGAGCGTCCGCGCGCAGGTTCAACTGCGTTGTCATGCCGTTCATCGTGTAGATCATGCTGCCGAGCCGCGGTACGAAGAACGCATTCATCACGCTCGCGGACGTCAGCGAGAAATGAATGGGAGTACCGGCAGGTACGACAAGATGGTTCACGCTCGCTATACGCTGGCCCGGGTAGATAAAGAGCCACTTCCAATCCAATGCGACCACTTGGACCTCCAGCGGTGGCGTGTTTGATATCAACGGTTTCGCGGGATCGAGTTCATGGGATCCGACCCAGGCCACTCCGCCTAGGAGCATGATCACAAGGAGGGGAATGGACCAGACGATGAGCTCGATACGGCCCGAATACTCCCAATTCGGCAGGTAGGTCGCTCTAGTGTTGGAGGCTCGAAACCACCAGGCGAAGATAAAGGTGGCGACGATCGTCGGCACCACGATGGCGAGCATGATGGCGAGCGAATCTATCAGGATCGTTTTCTCTGCAATCCCGACCGTCCCTTGCGGATCGAGAACCGCTGGCTGGCATGCAGTCAAAACGATCGGCGCCAGGAGGACGGCGCATTGCGCCACCCTGGCGCGCGTCGATCGACGACCGGGCAAAAGCAGTTCGCGGTCTGGCAGTCCATCCGACCTGGCGGGCATCACTGCGCTCCCTCACGCCGTCGTGAGCATCCTGGTGTATGCTTCGCGTCCGAGCAGCGGACTCGGAACGACAACAAGAACTGCAAGGGAAGCGAGGGCAGCGTCACCGGCTCGCGCACCCGGCTGCGCGATGCTAAGCCGGCACGACCGGCGACTTCTCCTTGCGCAAGGCATGCAGAAACTGCGAGTCGACGCGCAAACTGGCGCGGACCAACTCCGGCGGTGTGAGGGCAAGCCACTGATTCAGTGACACGTCGGCGAAGTGGTCGCTCTTGAACACCTCCAGATATCGCAGCGTCGTGTTGCCTGTGTTCTCGATATAGTGGCCCATGGCGAAGGGTACGTAGCCGACGTCGTTGGCCTGGAAGTCGAATGTGCGGGCCGCGCCCGACGCCGCGAACACCCCCATGCGGGCCTGACCCTGAATATAGTACTGCCATTCGTTCGTATTGGGATGCCAATGCAACTCGCGCATCGCTCCCGGCTCGACCTCAACCAGGGCCGCCGCGATTGTTCTGGAAGCCGGGAACACGCTGCTGTCGGTAATTCGCGCAGTTCCATGTTTCATCTTGATCGGAGCCTGTGCCATCATGCGGTGGCTGAAAGCGTGCGGGACTTCAACCGCGCCCGCGATCTTGTCCGCGCTGAGCGGCCCCGGAACCGGCGCGGGAAACATGTAAAGCTCGCTGGGATCGGGGACGCCCGCAAAGCTCGACGCCGGAACGCCGAAATTCTTGGCGAGCACCTCGGGAGGCGTGTGCTTCAGAAAGTCGCTCAAGAGGAAGGTGTTGTCCTCGTCGAAGTCGCCGTCATCGAACACCAACAAGAATTCCGTCCCGTCTGGATCAAGGCCCTGGATCGAGTGCGGAATGCCCGACGGGAAATACCACAGGTCGCCGGCGCCGACGTCGTCGACGAAATTACGGCCATCGGCATCGACCGCCGTGATGCGTGCTCTCCCGTACAGAACATAGGCCCACTCGGCGGCCTTGTGCCAATGCAACTCACGCACGCCGCCCGCATTCAGGCGCATGATCACGCCGGCGATGTCCTTGGAGACACCGAGCTCGCGCGCGGTCACCTGCCGGGTCCAGCCGCCGCCAGACAGTCGGATATGGGTATCGTCAAACGAGAAGCGCAGGTTCGGCAGCTCACCCGCATCCGTACTCGGTGGCACCATCAGGTCCGGATTCTGAGCTATTCTGGACGGATTCATCGGACCAGGGTTGGTGCCGCCCCGGCCGTTGGCTATCGGGTCACTTTTCTGCGCGTGGGCCAGTGTCGCCGTCGTGAGCAAGCCGCCGGCTGCTGTCGCAGCCAGCATGGTTCGACGGGATATCTTGTCGGTGACTATGCTCATTTTGTTTCTTTCCTTGCTTGGGGGGGCGACGGCGCCAATTGGTTGGGACACGGACCGCATGAGTGTCCGCCTGGCGCGCAAGACACACGGTAGCGATCGGGCGCTGACGAGGTCTTTCTTGTTGACGCACGCAATAGCTGAATCGCACGATGATCGTGGCTGTCAGAGGTGGAGCGATGCGGAGGAACGCTGCTCGCGATCGTCTCGGGCGGCTTGCGGCAAATGGAAACGCTCAGGCTATCGCGCCCGCCTGTTTCCATTTTCACATCCACGACAACGTTCTGCTCTTCAGACCAAAGCCGAATGCCAGGAGCGTCGCACCTTGCATGGTCAGGTCGATTGCCAGAATCGCGCCTGGCGCCGCCAGAGTATTGAGTGGCCGTCCGAAGAGGATGACAAGGCCGGCAAGAAGCGTGACTGCCCCTGAAAACGCAACCCAGCCCCAGGCCAGATGGCGCCTGGACTGGAGGCCTACCCAGAACCGCAGAAGGCCTGCCGCAATGAGTGTGATTGCCAGCACGAGCGTGTAGGCCGAGACTGCAAGCAGTGGATTGTGGAACGCGGCGATGCCGGCGATTGCATAGGCGACGCCGCTCAACAGCCAGGATGCAAACGGTCTCCATCCCTGAATATTGAAAGCGTGCACGACCTGCGCGATGCCGGCGACCGACATCAGCACGCCGATATAGAAGACGGATAGCACCGTAGCGGCGAACAAGTTCGCGAATCCCAGAAAGCCCAGGCTCAGCAGCGCGATGCCAAGCATTATAAAAAGCCAGCATTTTGCACGCAACTCCGGGAAGGTTGAGCCGAGACTGCGGGACCGTTCAATCGCATGTGCCATGAGTTCCTCTTTCAGTTCAGTGGAGAAACGCCGCCCCGATGTGGATGCAAGAAGGCGAGCGGTGGGTTTCGCCCAGGGGCGTTGAACCGGACATAATCCTGTTTCGTGATACCGCTCTCGTCGCTGCCAGGACTTGCTCGTTGTTGCCTTGGCCGGCTCTGATTTGCGTGTTTTCAGCCAGATCTTGGGCTCGCTCCCAATCCTGTGTCGTTGATGGGTCGCTCGGTCTCTGGGGGATTCGCGGCGAGGCGTTGCAGTGACAAAGGTGCAATCAGGCACCGACGACCGCAATTTCGAACAAGCAGAAAGGATTCCGGAGCCTAGGGTGGACGGTGCGCCAAGGAGAGTCGATCAGCAGCGCAAGCGTCGACCCGGAACCGAGCAGAAACCTTATGCGGCACAGACTATCTCGGCCAGCATCCGGCAATTCGCGGCTGGTGGCCCCTCTGGCCATCCTTCTGGCGGCCGCGATATTCGTTGTCGACACGATCGATCCATTTTCTGGAGCTGTCGCGGTCCTCTATGTGGTCGTTGTTCTGCTCGCAGGCACCGCCTTCCGCAGGCGTGGCATTCTCTTGTGCTCAATCGCCTGTATAGCGCTCACCTTTTCGAGCTTCTGGCTTGTTCACGGAGAGGAAGCCAGTGGAGGCGCGCTCAGCCGCTGCCTCATGAGCATCGCGGCCATCGCGATTACCACCCTTCTTGTGCTTAGAAACCAGTCGACCTCGACCGATCTGTCTGAAAAGGCCCAACTGCTCGATTTGACGCATGATGCGATTTTCGTACGCAGCATGGGCGGTATAATCACTTATTGGAATCGCGGCGCTGAAGCCACCTACGGCTGGTCCGCCGAACATGCGATGGGAAAGTCCACCCATCAGCTCCTGCAGACAGTCTTTCCAGCCAGGCTGAACGAGATCAATCGGCAACTGCTTAGCTCCGACCGCTGGGAAGGTGAACTCGTGCACACGAAGCGGGACGGAGCCGTCGTTGTCGTTTCCAGCCGCTGGTCGCTGAAGAAGGATGCCGACGGCAAACCGTTGGCGGTTCTCGAAACGAATACGGACATATCACAGCGCAGGCGCGCCGAAACCGAGGTCCTGAAGGCCCGGGCCGAACTCGCCCATGTGACACGCCTCACCACATTGGGTGAATTGATGGCCTCGATCGCGCACGAGGTGAACCAGCCGCTTGCCGGCATCGTTATGAACGGCGAGGCGTGCCTACGATGGATCGATCGGGACGAGCCCGATCTGGATGAGGTCCGCAGCGCGGTCAAGCGGAGCATCGCTGACGCCCAACGCGCCAGCGATATCGTCCATCGAATCCGGGCGTTGTCAAAAAAGGGCGACATCCAGATGGCCCTTGTCGACGTGAACGAGCTCGTCAACGAAGCCCTCGTGTTGGTGCGGCATGAGCTCGATGCAAATCGCATCACCCTGAAACTGGATCTGGCCAGCCGGCCGCTGCCCGCATTTGGCGACCGTATCCAGCTTCAACAGGTCTTGATCAATCTGCTGATCAACGGGATCCAGGCAATGGCCTCCAGTAACAGCGACTTCCGCGAAATTCTCGTTACGACGTCGATCGATGAATCGAGCCAGGCAAATGTGAGGATCCAGGATTCCGGACCAGGCATCGATCCCGATAGTGCGCGGCAGTTGTTCAATGCCTTCTTCACCACCAAGACGGATGGAATAGGCATGGGGCTGTCGATCTGCCGGTCGATCGTTGAGTCGCATGGAGGCGATGTATGGATCGTGCCTAATCCGGGCGGTGGCGCGATATTCCAATTTTCCCTGCCACGCGTCGAAAAGGATGCCGGGTCATGATCCGACGCCCCGTCTCTCCCTCCCAGTCACAAGGCAACAACGGCGCCGTGCCTCCAACTGTTCTGGTCGTGGACGACGATCCGTCGCTACGTGAAGCTTTAAGCAGCCTCTTCCGGTCAGTTGGTACGCGCGTCGAGCTTTTCGGTTCTGCTCCCGAACTGCTGAACAGTCGGCTTCCCGACGGTCCAAGCTGCCTTGTACTCGATATCAGGCTGCCGGAGGTGAGCGGACTCGAATTTCAAACGCAGTTGGCCAAGGCAGGCATTCACCTGCCGATCATTTTCATGACCGGACATGGCGACATTCCGATGTCGGTACGCGCCATGAAGGCCGGCGCGGTCGATTTCCTCACCAAGCCCTTCCGAGATCAGGATATTCTGGATGCAGTCGCCGGCGCTCTGGAGCGCGACAGGCAGCGGCGAGAGAGAGAACGGGCGCTCTCGGAGCTGCAGAGCCTTCTGCGCACCCTGACCCCTCGAGAGCGTGAGGTGATGGCCTTTGTCGCGACTGGATTGATGAACAAGCAAATCGCCGGCGAGATGCAACTCAGTGAAATCACGGTGAAAATCCACCGCGGGCGCCTGATGAAGAAGATGGGCGCCAGAACTCTAGCCGATCTGGTCAAGATGGCCGGCGCCCTGGGGATAGACGCTCCCGGGAAATGACATTGTTACACCTCTGTATAACTTTCGCTTCCACGGCCGCAGGCGCAATATCTCGCCGAGAAACAGCCGTTGAAACAGCAATGCTCGGGTCATCGGCAAGCACGGAGGATTAGTGAATTGACCCGTAACGCGATGATCTCGATCATCGACGACGATGAGTCCGTTCGACTTGCAACCGCAAGCCTCGTTAGATCGTTAGGTTTCATCGCATTTGCATTCGAATCGGCCGAGGATTTCCTGAGATCATCTAGTCTGGAAGATACGTCATGCTTGATCTGCGATATCCAGATGCCCGGAATGTCGGGAATAGAGCTGCAGGATCATTTGATCGAACATGGCTATCACATCCCGACCATCTTGATCACCGCCTTTCCCGAGGAACGCGTACGCAAACGCGCTCGGGAAACCGGCGCCATCGGCTTCTTCCGCAAGCCGTTGGATAGCCAGGCCATGATCAGCTGTATCGATTCTGTGCTTCATGGCACGCGCTAGCGGCTCCTGGGTGCACCTTCGCCCTTCAAGCGAAGAGCGCGGCAAACAGCGGTAGCGTCGAACAGAGAAGCCAACATCGAAGGTCTATGGGCGTCGAGAGACAACTGATCTCCTGCGACGTAGGCAAGGAGTGCTTCATGGCACGCGCAGTAACAACAGACTTTTCAAGCGAAAGCGGGCTTCACCGTTATCTCGACGCGATCAGACATTTCCCCATGCTGACGCCAGGGCAGGAACAAACGCTGGCGAAACGCTGGCGCGAGGACAACGATGCGGAGGCCGCTCACCAGCTGGTGGTCTCGCATCTTCGCCTCGTCGCCAAGGTTGCCACGCGCTATCGCGGATACGGGCTGCCGATGTCGGAGGTAATATCAGAGGGCAACATCGGTCTGATCAAGGCGGTCAATCGCTTCGAACCGGAGCGTGGCTTTCGTTTGGCGACCTATGCGATCTGGTGGATCAAGGCGTCCATTCGAGAATATGTCCTGCGCTCCTGGTCGCTGGTGAAGATCGGTACGACGCCCAATCAAAGAAAGTTGTTCTTCAATTTGCGGCGGCTCAAGGCTCGCCTATCGGCGCTGGACGACGGTGACCTGCATCCAGATCAGGTGGAACTCATTGCAAGCGACCTTGGCGTGACGGAGAAGGAGGTTGTCTACATGAACGGACGCATGGGCGGTGACACGTCGCTCAACGCGCCCCTGCGAGGTCTGCCCGAAAGCGAATGGCAAGATCAGCTGGTCGAGAGCGAGGACAACCAGGAGTACAGGCTTGTTCAGTTCGAGGAAGCCTCGAACCGGCGCAAGGCGCTCTTCGACTCGCTGGGCGTGCTCAACGCGCGTGAACGGCGTATCCTCGAGGCGCGCCGGCTTGCGGATGACCCGAGGAGTTTAGCGGATCTCTCCAACGAATTCGGTGTTTCGCGCGAGCGTGTGCGCCAGATTGAGATGCGCGCATTCGAAAAACTGCAAAATGCAGTGAAGGTTGTCTATGCCAGACGGGATGAAATCCAGGCCGTTGTCACTGTGGAATAGATGGACGGTCGGACCGGAGCGCAAATCGACGCTGAGCAATACGATGGCGCAGGGTCGGGATTCCGGAAAATCGCAAAACAGATAGAGCGAGGCAGCCGGCCCAAAGCGCGTCGCGTTTGACCGGACTCACGCCACGCGCTTTGGGTTGTTGTTTTTATGCATGTCGTAGTCGCAAAACCGCTGCGCACCTTTGCGCGACTTGCCTTAAGCAATTCCGGCCGCCTGTGTGAGCTGCCACGAGATGGCTGGCATTCGCGGAGTTGCGTGCTTCGCACCCGCCAGAGCCGGAGCGCTGCCTGCCCGTAGGGCGGATTGCCTGCACTGCCATGCGATCAAAACGTAACGTGTGTAGCTATAAGATATATATGCACCAAACAAGCGTATTATACTGAGAAATACCTCCTGTATATACA
>NZ_NWQG01000130.1:0-27739 GCF_002529485.1 Mesorhizobium sanjuanii | reverse complement strand
GTCGTGCCGCTGCCGGTATTCAAGGACGCCAAGGACAAGACCAAGGTTGCGGCGCAGAGCGAAATCGTCGCGCTGTCGGACAAGACCTTCCTGATGCTGGCGCGCGACAGCGGCAACGGCCAGGGCTTGAAGGGCGACGCCTCGCTCTATCGCAAGATCGACATCGTCGACCTCTCCGCCGCCACCGACATCGCCGGCGGCGCCTTCGACGCCGCCGACAAGCCGGTGGCGCCCAAGGGCGTGCTCGATCCGTCGGTGTCGCCGGCCAAGCTGACGCCGTTCATCGACATGAACGACAAGGCCGAACTCGGCCGCTTCGGCCTGCACAATGGCGCGCCGAACGACAAGGATAACCTCTCCGAGAAGTGGGAGGCGATGTCGCTGGTCAGCGTGCTCGACCCCAAGCTGCCCGACGACTATTTCCTGTTCGTGGCCAACGACAACGACTTCCTGACCCAGGACGGTTTCCAGGTCGGCGTGCCCTACAAGGCCGAGGACGGCGCCAATGTCGACACCATGTTCCTGGTCTATCAGGTCACGCTTCCCGGCCTGTCGGGAAACAGCCTCGTCGCGAACTAGCCCATTCGACCGGGTGTCCCTTGGCACCCGGCCCGGAAAGGGGTGCATGGGAATCAGGCCTGCGATATCATCGCGGGCCTGATTCATTTCGCCGAGCCAAGCTGCCCGCCATGGACGAGAAGATGCCCGCGCGCCGCCGCACCGGCGACCTGACCAGCGGCCCGATCCCGCGCACGCTTCTGCTGTTCGCGCTACCGGTGCTCGGCGCCAACGTGCTGCAATCGCTGAACGGATCGATCAATGCCGTCTGGGTCGGCCGCTTCCTCGGCGAGGCGGCGCTGACGGCGACCTCCAACGCCAATCTCGTGCTGTTTCTCATCCTCGGCACGGTGTTCGGCATCGGCATGGCTGCCACCATCCTGGTCGCGCAATCGGTCGGCGCCCGCGATCTGCCGGAGGCCCGGCGCATCGTCGGCACCAGCGCCACCTTCTTCTTCGCCGTCTCGGTGGTGTTCGCGGTCTGCGGCTGGATCTGGGTCGACGCCATTCTCAATGCGCTCGGCACGCCGGCCGACGCGCTGCCGCTCGCCCGCTCCTATCTGCGCATCATCTTCGTCGGGGTGCCGATGATGAACCTGCTCTCCTTCGTGATGACGGTGCTGCGCGGCGCCGGCGATTCGCGCACGCCGTTTTTCTTCATGGCCCTGGCTGTCGTGCTCGACATCGTCTTGAACCCGCTGCTCATCCGCGGCATCGGCCCGTTCCCCGAGCTCGGCATCGCCGGATCGGCCACCGCAACGCTGATTGGCCAGACGGTGAGCGTCATTGCCATCCTCGTCATGCTCTATGCGCGCAAGCACCCATTGCGGCTGGCTGGCGCCAACCTCGCGCTGCTGCGGCCGGACCCGGCGCTGTTGCGCATCGTCGTCTTCAAGGGCGTGCCGATGGGCCTGCAGATGATCGTCATCTCGGTCGCTGCGCTGACGGTGATGGGCATGGTCAACTCCTATGGCTCCCAGGTCGCGGCTGCCTACGGCATCGCGGCCCAGCTCTGGACCTATATCCAGATGCCGGCGCTAGCGATCGGCGCCGCGGTCTCCTCGATGGCGGCGCAGAATGTCGGCGCCGGCCGCTGGGACCGGATCGGCCACATCGCCATGTCAGGGGTCGGCTTCAACCTGGTGCTGACCGGCGCGCTGGTCGCGCTGCTTTTCGTCTTCGACCGCCCAGTGCTCGGCCTGTTCCTCAGCAGCGACAGCGCGGCCATCGATATCGCTGCCCACATCAACAATGTCGCGTCCTGGTCCTTCATCCTGTTCGGCGTCACCATCGTGCTCTTCGCCACCGTGCGCGCCACCGGCGCCGTAATGCCGCCGCTGATCATCCTGGTGATTTCGGTGCTGATCGTGCGCACCGGCTTTGCCTACTTCGTCAGGAGCGTGATCGGCGAGGAGGCGCTGTGGTGGAGCTTTCCCGCCGGTTCGATCGCCTCGCTCCTGCTCGCCGCCGGCTATTATCGCTTTGGCCGCTGGCGCACCATGCACATGATCGAGGACAGGCCGGCGGCCGGCGAGCCGCCTGACACCGGCCTCGGCGTGCCGCGCCAGCGCGCGCATCTGTCGCCGGAAACGCCGAACGGGTGAAGAGGCTGGCTCACCGCGCGTATTTCGCGCCGAACCCCGCGCCACCAGGGAAAAGACCGTGATCATCACGCAAAGGCCGCCTGTCCAGCGGCAGCTAAATCGTGCCACTTCCACGCTCATGCTTGATGCCGCCGCTATTTCGCTCCACATCGGTCTAGATGAAGGACGAGACACGAGAGCGGCGTCGGAATCTACTGTGGGGCTTGCCCGCCTCGCTGATCCTGCATGCGCTCATCGCAGCTCTCCTGGTCTACGGCCTGCCGACGCCTCCCCAACAGCCGCAGGAGCAGCAACCGGTAAATGTCGCGCTCGTACCTCCGCCCGATCAGCCAAAGCCGAAACCTGCTGCCCCAAAGGCTCCCAAAGTCGAAAAACCGCCCGAGCAGAAAGTTGAAAAGCCGCCTGTGCCGGAACAGCAGCCGCGCAAGCCGTCGCCAATCGAGATCCTGAAGCCTGTTTTTCAGTTCGGCGAGAAGGATACAGGCCCCAGGAAGTCCCTGGATGGGAGCAGCCCTCAAGACAACGCGCCGTCACCGGCAAAGAACGACGATTCGAAGCTGCCTGTCACACCGAAGGCGGAGGAGCAGGCGGATTCAGCCAAGACCGGCGATAATTCGGCAATCGCCGAGCCTACACAGCAGAAGCAAGCACCATCAGCCCAAAACATAGACAAACAGGAGACAGACAAACAGGAGGCGGGAACGCAAGCCGACAAGCAAACAGCCGCGGCACCAATGCCCTTGGCTGCCCCCGGCAACGACGGTGAGATCGAGCTTCCCACGTCGGCCGAAGCCCCCCGGCCCAGACCCACACCGAAACCCAGCTCCGCAAAGGTCGCGAAGCCCGGAAACGCGAGCGCCAGGAGGCCAAGCTCCACGAAAGCACGCAACTATGCGGGTCTTCCGGGTGTTCGCCGGCTTTATTCACAGGGCGCTACCGGCGATGTGCTGGCTACGACCTCGATCGCCGAAATGCCTCGCGGCCAGCGAGCTGCCAGACTTTGCGCCAGCGCGTTGCAGCAACAATTACAGGACGCCTCTTATTTTCCTGACCTGGTGCCACTTGTTCCGCTGAAGATGGGCAATGTCCTCGATGTTCCGCAGGCTGCTTTCCACGCAGCCGCAACATGGTATCGTCTGAGCTACCGGTGCGAGGTCGATAACGATGCGACGAGAGTCCTGTCCTTTACCTCCCGTGTCGGAACTGTGATCCCGCCCGACGAATGGGCCGGACTTGGACTTCCTGTTCGCTAAGCATGATCCCGAACCGAGGATCAGCGAAGCAGCTTCAACTCATCCTGCTCTAGCCGCGCATCGCCTTCAGCTTTTCCGCCACGGAGGCCGCCAGGTCGGCATAGCGCTCCTCCAGCCGCTCGGCGGCCTTGATCACGGAAAAATCATGGCCGAACTTCTCCAGCGCCATGCGCAGCTTCTCGACGAATTCCGCCTGCTTTTCGAGCGCCGCAAACAGCGTCTTTACTTGCGCCTCGGTGATATCGGGATTGGCCAGCATCTGCGGCACCTCGCGGCCCATCTGGTCGCCGGTGGCGGTCTGCTGCTTCAGGATCTCGATCCAGTCGGTCAATCGGCATCTCCTCTTTCGCCGGCAACATGCGCAGCGCTTGCCGATGTGGTCAACCCGAAGACGCCAAGAGAAGCTTGCCTGAGCCGCATCCCACGCTAAGTTCGGCACTAGCTCGAACAAGGAAAAAACCATGACTACCGACGCCGAAATCCAGACCGCCTTACCTGCTCTTGCCTCCGGCAATGTCGCCGTCATCACCGGGGGCGCCAGCGGCATCGGTCTTGCCGCCGCGAAGCGATTTGCGGCCATGGGCATGAAGACGGTGATTGCCGACGTCGACGACGCGCGCCTCGATCAGGCCCGGCAAGCGCTCGCCGCGATCAGCGGCGACGATGCCGTTCGTGCCGTTGCCGCAAACGTTTCCTATATCGACGATGTCGACCGGCTGGCGGATGCTGCCTACGCTGCCTTTGGCGCGGTTTCAGTGCTGATGAACAATGCCGGCGTCGGCAACAATCCGGGCAAGCCGTGGGAAAACCGCTTCGCCTGGAGGCGGCTGATGGACGTCAATTTCTGGGGTGTCGTGCATGGTGTCCAGGTTTTCGCACCGCGCATGCTCGCGACCGACACGCCGGGGCTGATCATCAACACCGGCTCCAAGCAAGGCATCACCACGCCGCCCGGAAATCTTGCCTACAACGTCTCCAAATCAGCGGTGAAGACCTTCACCGAAGGGCTGGCGTACGCACTGCGCAACGAGCCGGGCGCAAGGGTTTCGGCGCATCTGCTCATTCCGGGCTTCACGTATACGGGTCTGACAGAAGGCGCGACCGAGAAACCGGCCGGCGCCTGGACGGGCGAGCAGGTCGTCGATTTCATGCTGGCCTCGCTTAATCGTGGCGATTTCTACATCCTGTGCCCCGACAACGAGGCGACACGGCCCATGGACGAAAAGCGCATGGCCTGGGCGATCGGCGACATCATCGAGAACCGCCCTGCTCTCTCGCGCTGGCATCCGGATCACAAGGACGCTTTCGCGGCGTTTATGAAGCGCTGAACTCAGGCAGCCTGCTTTTTCGAGCCGCGCTTTTGCCCAACGGCTTTCTTGGCGGTCATCTCGGCGGCCTGTCGGTCATGCCGCTTCGCCGCTTGTTCGCACTTGGCGCGGATCTCCTCCACCTCGGATTCGGTCAGATGCTCGATGCCGATAAAGTGGTTGTGGGCTTCGCCGACCCGGATCAGCTCGTCGAGCTTCGCCTGGATCGCAGCTCCGTCGCGGTTTTGCGTATTCTGGATAAGAAACACCATCAGGAAGGTGATGATCGTTGTGCCGGTGTTGATGATGAGCTGCCAGGTGTCCGAAAAGCCGAAAATCGGCCCGGTCACCGCCCAGACCACAACGATCAGGCAGCACATGGCAAATGTCAGCGGCATGCCGGAAAGATGGGCGACCTTGTTGGCGATCCTGGTGAAAAGCTTCTCGAACATCTGAACTCCCTCGATGGCAGGGAGAAACAAACGGCGACGGGTCAGGGTTCCCTGCGAGCGGGTATTTCGCGATTGCGGCCGCGTACGCGCCTGAACGAGGTCAGGACGCGGCGTCTTCCCAGCGGTCGAGGAAGGCTTCGATCGACAGCGCCTGCATGTCGGGGATGGCCTTGGCGAGTTTTTCGACCGGCCAGTCCCACCAGCCAAGATTTTCGATACGTGCGGCGATATCGGTGGTGAAACGCTGGCGCAGCGGCTTGGCGGGAACGCCGGCGACAATCGCATAGGCCGGCACGTCTCGCGTCACCACGGCATTGGCGCCGACGATCGCGCCATTGCCGATGGTCACCCTTGGCATGATCACCGCGCCATGGCCGATCCAGACATCGTGGCCGATGCTGACGGACTTGGCTCGCCGCCGTTCGCGGAAGGCCGTATCGACGCCAAGCCAGCGGAAATATTCGTTCGGCCGGTAGCTGACCTTGTGCTGCGTCAGCCGCTCGACCGGATGCTCCAGCGCGTTGATGCGGCTGTTGGCGGCGATCGAACAGAACTTGCCGATCGTGGTGTAGATCGCCTCGGCATGGCGCTCGAAATAGGAGAAATCGCCGACCGTTACCTCGCGCAGGATCACGCGCTCGCCGATCGAGGCATAGCGCCCGAGCTTGCACGCCTTCAATTCCGCAGTCGGATGAATGCGCGGCTCGGGATCTTTCGGGACAAGGTTTTCGGCACGATCCATCCGGCGGCTTTACGTCAGCGCAATTGCTCCTGCAAGGCGGGAGCAATTGTCGCGCCGACGATTGGTCCCGCAAGCGGGACCAATCGTCCGTCAGCTGTTGCCGGAGTCCACTACGGCTTGCCCTTGGTCCACACCACGTTCTGGCCGTAGAGCGGCACCGTGGTGACCGACATTTTCGCCGAGCCGTCCTGCACCTGGCGCGAATGTGACAGATAGATCAGCGTCTCATTGGCCTTGTCGTAGATGCGGTTCACCACCTGCTTCTTCCAGATCAGGCTGATGCCTTGCTTGAACACCTCCTCGCCGGCCTCGCTCATGTCGATATCGCTGATGGTGATTGGCCCGGTCTGGCGGCAGGAGATCGAGGAATCGGACGGATCCTCGAACCAGTTGCCCTTCTGCAGGCGGTCGATGACGCCGCGGTCGAAATACGAGACGTGGCAGGTCACGCCTTCGACCTTCGGGTCCTTGATCGCCTCGACGATGATGTCGTTTCCGAGCCAATCGACGCCGACCTTGCCGACCTCCTGGGCGACAGCCGCGCCAGCACCGATGACGAGACATACGGCCAATGCGCCGCCGATCAGTTTTCGCCCAATCAGTCTTTGCCCTGTCGGTCTTTGCAACGGGAGCCTCCTGCGGTTCGAGTTTTGCCGGTCTCAGGTGGGGCGAAAGACAGCGCTTTGCAAGCCGGATCGTGCGTGCGGGCCTGCCGGTTGCGGCAACGCGACATCTTTGCGTGCGCAGTATCAAACAGTTAAGAGTATTCGCCAAATGGCGCCGATCCCGTGCGCCCGATGAAAATCACGACGGACATAACAGATGATGCGTTCAATTCTGGTCGGCATTCTCGTCCTGATGGCGGCAGGCATCGGCTGGCTCACCTTCGACTGGTACCGCGGCCACTATGGCGGCGAGCCCTATGGCGCACCTTTTGCGCTGGTCGACCAGAAAGGAGCACCGATCACCGAAGCCGCGCTTCGCGGCCACCCCAGCGTCGTCTTCTTCGGCTTCACCCACTGCCCCGAGGTCTGCCCGATCACGCTCTTCGAGCTGGCCGGCTGGCTGAAGACGATGGGCGACAGCGGCAAGGATTTGCGTGCCTATTTCGTCTCGGTCGACCCAGAGCGCGATACGCCCGAGATCATGAACACCTATGTCAGCAATTTTTCCGACCGCATCACCGGCATTTCGGGCGATCCGGACAAGGTGCATGCCATGGCCAAGGCCTTCGGCATCTACTGGAAGAAGGTCGACACCGGCGACGGCGACTACACGATGGACCACACCGCCTCGGTGCTGCTGCTCAACGCCAGGGGCGAGTTTGCCGGCACCATAGCCTATGGCGAAAGCGCCGACACCGCCATCGCCAAGCTCAAGCGGCTGGCTAGCGAAAGCTGATGACCCAGACGCGGCTTTACTTCACGGTCGGCAAGATCGAGGCCGACCGTATCTTCGCGGCCCTGGGAGCGGCCTTCGAGGATGACGGCCTGCCAATTGCCGTGCTGGAGGTCGACGAAGACCGTGACCTCCACGAAGTGTCGCTCTATGCCGACGGCGATGTCGACGCGGCGGAAGCGCGGGTAGAGGGCATTCTGGCAGACCTTTCGCTGTCGAGGCCGGTCGTGCGCGAGGCCCTGCCCGATATCGACTGGGTGGCGCGCTCGCTGGAAGGGCTGAAGCCGGTCCGAGCCGGCCGTTTCTTCGTCCATGGCGCGCATGACCGCGGCAAGCGCCGCAGCGGTGAACTCGCCATCGAGATCGAGGCGGGGCTGGCCTTCGGCACCGGCCATCACGGCACCACCGCCGGCTGCCTCGAAACGCTGGAACAGGTCGTGCGGCGCGAGCAGCCGCGCAATGCGCTCGACCTCGGCACCGGCAGCGCCGTACTGGCCATTGCCGTGGCCAGGCTTGCGCATATCCCGGTGCTGGCCACCGATATCGATCCGGTCGCCGTCAAGGTGGCTGCCGCCAATGCCCAGCTCAACCATGTCAAGGCGCTGGTCGAAACGGTGGCGGCGCCGGGGTTCCACCATCCGATCTTTGCCGCGCGCGCACCCTTCGATCTCATCGTCGCCAACATATTGGCGCGGCCCCTGATGCGGCTGGCGCCCGAAATGGCCGGGCATATCGCGCTCGGTGGCTCGATCGTGCTGTCAGGCATCCTCGACCGGCAACGCGACGCGGTGATTGCGGCCTATGTCGGCCAGCAGTTCCGCCATGTCAGGACCGTGCACCGCGAGGGCTGGGTGACGATCCATCTCAAGCGGTGAGGCGTCACCCCGCAAAACCGCTCAGACGTAGGGTGAGTTTGCGGCCTTCCTCAGGTCTTCGCGATCATAGCCGTGCGCTTTCAACGTTTCGTCGTCGAGGTAGAGCAGCACACCGCTCACATACCGGTTCGCTTCGCGCTGGCGGGCCTCTATCAGCGCGTTCATGGCGTTTCTGAAAAATCCGCGTCTGGCTGGAATCGTGGGCATGACAGTCTCCTTTGCAGGACAACAGGGACACATTCCTCCACGCTTGAAAGGTAAGCTTTGCTGACCTGTCTGGGAATCGCCTATTCCGCATAGCCTCCATGCGAAAAAGCGACCTCCCCCTGATTCCCGCCAAGGCGGTGGGCGACGCAATAAAGTCGATTCCGATTTTCGGAGCCATGCGCTAGGTTGCGGTCACCATCCGAGGAGAGGCCACCATGTTCCAGACCTTTGATTCCGCTGGCGATCCCGCCGTCGGCAAGCCTCGTGTGGCGCTGCTGCGCCAATGGCTGGCGGCCAACGGGCTTGACGGTTTCATCGTGCCTCGCGCCGACGAGCATCAGGGCGAATATGTCGCCGACCGTTCAGCGCGGCTGAAATGGCTGACCGGCTTCAGCGGCTCGGCGGGCGTCGCCATCGTGCTTGGCGAGCGCGCCGCCATGTTCGTCGACGGGCGCTACACGCTGCAGGTGCGCCAGGAGGTCGATCTCGACATCTTTGCGATCGAGAGCCTGGTCGATAACCCGCCCGCCATCTGGATCAAGGACAATCTCGGCAAGGGCGTGCGGCTCGGCTTCGATCCGTGGCTGCAAACGATCGGCGACGTCAAGGCGCTGAAAGCCTCGGCCGAGAAATCGGGCGTCTTATTGGTGCCGCTCGACCAGAATCCGATCGATGCCATCTGGACGGACCAGCCCGAACCGCCGCTGGCGCCGGTCGAGATTCACCCGATCGGCTTCGCCGGCGAATTGGGCCGGGACAAGCTGGTGCAACTGGCGGCGGCCATCGGCAAGGACGGCGCCACCCATGCCGTGCTGACCGACCCGTCCTCTATCGCCTGGGCCTTCGATATCCGTGGCGGCGACGTGCCGCATACGCCGCTGGCGCTCGGCTTCGCCGTGCTTGCCGCCGACGGCAAGCATCAGCTGTTCATGGACCAGCGCAAATTCTCCCGAACGGTGGCGGCCTATCTGACCCAGCTCGCCGACCTGCATGAACCCGGCGAATTCGAAGCGGCTGTCGCGGCGCTCGCCAAGGGCGGCGCCAAAATAGCGCTCGATCCGGTGCTGGCGGCCGAAAAACTCCGGATGCTGGTCGAGGACAATGGCGGCGCCGTCATTTCTGCGCCCGACCCGGCCCGCATTCCGCGTGCGACGAAAAACCAGGCCGAGATCAACGGCGCGCGCGCCGCGCATCGCCGCGACGGTGCCGCCGTCGCCAGGCTGCTCTGCTGGCTCGATCGCCAAAAACCCGGCAAGCTTGACGAGATCGCCGTCGTCACCAAGCTCGAGGAGTGCCGTCGCAGCACCGGCGAGGAAACGCAGATGCCGCTGCGCGACGTGTCCTTCGACACCATCTCCGGCGCCGGCCCGAACGGCGCCATCATGCATTACCGCGTTTCGCGCGCCACCAACCGAAAACTCAAGTCCGGCGAACTGTTCCTGCTCGACTCCGGCGGTCAATACCAGGACGGCACCACCGACATCACCCGCACCGTGCCGGTCGGCACGCCGACCGAGGAGATGCGCGAGCGCTTCACCCTGGTGCTCAAGGGCATGATCGGCATTTCCATGCTGCGCTTTCCCCCGGGCACGCGCGGCTCCGAAATCGACGCGGTGGCGCGCCTGGCGCTGTGGCGGCATGGCTGCGACTTCGCCCACGGCACCGGGCATGGCGTCGGCTCCTATCTGGCGGTGCACGAAGGCCCGCAACGCATTGCCAGGACCGGCACCGAAAAGCTGCTCGCCGGCATGATCCTCTCCAACGAGCCCGGCTACTACAAGGAAGGCGCCTACGGCATCCGCATCGAGAACCTCGTGCTGGTGACCCCGGCCGAAGAAATAGAGGGCGGCGACATCCCCATGCACGGTTTCGAGACGCTGACGCTGGCGCCTATCGACGTCAGGCTGGTGCGATCGGATCTGCTGACGCGCGACGAGCTGCATTGGCTCGATCAATACCACGCGCGCGTGCTGGCCGAGATCGGCCCGATGCTCGACGGCGAAACGCTTGCCTGGCTGGAAAAGGCAACCGCACCACTGCCGCACGACGCAAAGATCTGATTTCGGAAAGCTGGAGGGTGTGTTGAGATTCAGGTCAGGCCGAGTCGAGAATGGTGGGTTCCAAGAACCGGAGCGGAGCGTACATTTGGGTACGTGAGCACCGGAAGCGCAGGAAACCGCCGTTCGTAGGCCGGCCTCACCTGAATATCAGCACACCCTACCCGACGAACTGCCGCGCCAGGATCAGCACCGCGGCGCCGGCCAGGAACATCGCCATCAGCCCGCCGCGCAGCGACACCAGCGCGGTGACGATCAGCGCCGCCCATTCCGCCGGTCCGGCGGTAAGGGCGGCCGGCGCCACCAATGTCGTCAGCACAGCCGCCGGCACGGCGTTCAGCCCGGCCTCGACACGCGGATGGATGTTTTCGAAGCGCGAGATGACCAGATGCCCGCCGATGCGGGTGAGGTAGGTCGCGACCGCGCCGGCGATGATGATCCACAAGGTTGTGCTCATGGCCGCGCCTCGACGCCGCTATGGTGAGGCGGCAGGACGACGGCAAGCAGCACGCCGGCAATCGCGCCGATCGAGACATGCCATGGCGATCCGACGGTCTTGTAGGCGATGATCGAGGCGGCAGCGCTTGCCATGACCACCGGCAGCCACAGCGGCCGGTTGCGGAAACCCAGGACCAGGCCGAGGAAATAGATCGGCAGCAGGAAATCGATGCCCAGCGCATGCGTGTCCGGGATCAGCTTGCCGAACACCGCGCCCAGCGCGCTTTCGATCACCCAGAACACATAGACCGGCAGGCCGAGGCCGAGATACCAGGCAAAGCCGACGGTTTCGCCGGCTTCCGCCTTGCGCTCGGCAACCGCGAACTGCGGATCGGTGAGGATGAAATAGCCGAGCGCCTGCTGGAACAGCGGCCAGTGCGCAATGCGCCGGCCGATGCCGGCGGAATAGAGCACATGGCGGAAATTCACCGCGAAGATCGACAGCACGATCAGCCATGGCGCGACATGCTGGCCGAACAATTCGATGCCGACCATCTGGCTGGCGCCGCCGAAGACCAGGGCGCTCATCAGGAAGGCTTCAAGCACCGAAAAGCCATTGTCGACAGCGATCGCGCCGAACAGCAGCGCAAACGGCGCCGACGCCACGACGACGGGCATCGAGAGCCGCACGCCCTGCCAGAAATCGCTCCTGGCGCCGTTTTCGGAGATCGCTTGCGCTGACATCCACCGCTCCCTGATCAAAGAGCCTGATGTAGGGAGCGCCGCCGGCCTTGTCACACCAATTCGCTTGAGCCAAACGATCAGCCGAAATGATCGCCGCCGCCGCGCCAGGCACAAGGTGCGGGCAAATTCGCTCGCTCAACTGACGAAATAGCGCTGCCATTCGAAGTCGGTGATGTGCGACGCCTGCCAGGCGTCGAAGGCAGCCTGTTCGGCGCGCCGGCTCTCGGCGTAATTGTCGCGAAACACCTCGCCGAAGGCCTCGGCGCAGAAATCGGACGTTGCGAAAGCCTCGATCGAGGCGTTGAGCGTGCGCGGCAATTTCGGCTTGTCGAGATTGGCAAGGTTTGAAGTCACCGGTGCCTCCAGCGTCAAATCCTTCTCTATGCCCTCGCAGCCCGCCGCCAGGATCGCCGCAATCGACAGATACGGGTTGATGTCGGCTCCGGGCGCGCGATGCTCCAGCCGGCAGGCATCATCATTGGGCGTGGTGATGGCGCGGATCGGCGCGGTGCGGTTCTCGAACCCCCAGGCGACGTCTTCCGGCGACCACGCTCCACGATCGAAACGGCGATAGGAATTGACGGTCGGCCGGAACAGCAGGTGCGTTTCCTGCATCCGGTTGAGCACGCCGGCGAGGAATTTCTCGGCGACCGGCGTCAGCCGGTTTGGGCCGGCGGCGAAGGCCGGCTGGCCGTCGCGCCACAGGCTGACATGATGGTGCGCGCCGCAGGCGCTTTCCTTGCCTGGCGGCTGGAACCGCGTCATGAAGGTCGCCACCAGCCCGCGTTCGGCGCAGAGTTCGCGCAGATGCAGCTTGGCGCGCATGGCGTCGTCGGCCGCCTGCAGCGCGGTCTTCGGCGTCAGCGCGTATTCATACATGCCAAAGCCATATTCGGTCACCAGCGAGGCCACACCGATGCCGATGCTTTTCATACGGGTGATGAACTCGGCAGCGAAATCCTGGTACTCGCCGCTGCGCACCAGATCATAGTTGATCAGCGAATGGCCCCAGGGCTTCAACTCGCGATAGCGCCCGGCGCGCATCAAATCATGGTCGGCGTGAAAGATGCCGAACTCATATTCGAGCGCGAAGCGCGCTTCATAGCCTAGCGCATTGGCTCGCTCCTCGACCTTGGCCAGAACGCCGCGCGGATCGAACGGGCAGACCGCGCCGTCGAGCATGTAGGAGCGGGTGATGGCCGAGGCGAATTTCGGTTTCCAGCCGTGCTGGACGACGGTCGCCGGGTCGACGATGCCCTTTATGTTGGGAAAGCCGTTCTCTTCGTTGGCGCTTGCCGAGGCGAAGGCGACATCACCCATCGGCTGGCCGTCGCCATGGGTAACGCAATAGAGGATGGCATTGATCGACTCGCCATGGCTCGACAATTTGAGCGGCGCGATCTTCGAGCGGAAGGCGCCTGACGTGTCGACCGTATGGATCTCGATGAATTCGACGCCGTCGGCTGCCAGCTTGCTCTGCAACGCCTTAAGCTCGGGCGCATACGCCGCGACCCTATCCTCAAATTCCACTTTCAAACCTCCACCAAGAAACACCAGGCTTCGCTATTTTGCGCGCCTGAAAAATCGCGACAGCAGCTCATCCAGTTCGTAGCGGCCGCTGATGCCGCTTGGCCGGAAGGCCATGCAAAGCACGATGACGACGCCAAGCGCCACGCCCGACAGACCGAGCAATTGCGGCAGCTGGATGCCGGCGATCGTGACGCCCGATTCGATGCTTCGGATGAATTCGAGCCCGACCGAAAGCACGATGACGCCGGTCACCGCGCCCGTCACCGTCGCCATGCCGCCGAGGATCAGCATCGCCAGCGTGTTGAAGATCATCTGGAAGTAGAACAGCTTCGGGCTGATCGTGCCGGCGAAATAGGCATAGAGAATGCCAGCCAGGCCGCAGATCAGCGCCGACAGCACCCATGACACGAGACGCAGCCGCCGGGCATCGATACCGAGCGCGGCAGCGGCTTGCGGGCTCTGGGCGCTGGCCCTCAGTTGCAGACCCCAGCGGCTGTCCTTGAACAGCCGCGCCAGCACGATCACCACGACCGACATCGCCATCATCCAGGGCAGGCCAACCACCTTCGGGATGCCGAAGAAGGCCTGGTTGCCCTTGAACAGGTCGGTCCAATTGAGAAAGACCGAATGGACGATGATCAGCAACGCCAGACTGACAATCGTTGCTGCGACGCCCGAAAGGCGGCTGACGACCTTGCCGCTGACCAGGGCTAGAATGCCGACCGCAAGCAGCGCGAGCAGCGCCGACGAGACTGGATCGAGTTCGAGCGTCGCGAAACCGAAGGGCGCGTTTGGAATGGACAGTTTCTTCATCGCCAGCGGCGTCGACAGGATGGCCACGCCATAGGCGCCAAGCCCAACAAAGGCGCTGTGGCCGAGATTGGCGATGTTGCTGTTGCCCATGAACACTTGCAGGCCGACGACGACGATCAGGTTAACGAAGGCGCCGAGCGCCAGGAACGTGTAGTAGGTCGGCGCGAAGTTCAGGATCAGCAGCCCGACCACCAGCACCGGCAACGACGTCACCAGCCCGCCGATGAGCGAGCGCGCCAGCGCGCCACCGGGCCGTGCGGCAGCGGCAGGTGCGGTATCTTCGATCGCCTGCGACATCTCTGATCTCGCCACCTCAAATCCTGCCACCCTCAGATCTCCTTGTCGCCGAGTTCCACCCGTTGGCCAAGCAGGCCTTCCGGTCGGTAGACGAGGAGCGCGACGATGATCCCGTAGGTAAGCGCGTCCTTGAAGCCTCCATATTCCTGCGGCAGGGCGACGAGGAGGCCGACTTCGATGAAGCCGAGCAACATGCCGCCGACCGCCGCGCCGGGAAAAGAGCCGAAGCCGCCAATGACGCAGGCGACGAAAGCCTTCAGCACCAGGCTGAAGCCGAGATCGGGCGAGACGCTGCCGCGCCGCGCCATGATGAACACGGCCGCGATGCCGGCCAGTGCGCCCGAAATGGCAAAGGCGGTGGCAATCACCCGGTTGGCCCTGATGCCCATCAGGCGAACGGTGGCGAAATCGCGTGAGGCCGCGCGGATGGCCAGGCCGAGCGTCGACCGGTTCAGGAAAAGCACCAGGGCCAGGATGGTGAGGCCGGAGACGATCAATTCCATGACCTGAAGCGACGACACCGCGAACGGCCCGAAGAACCACATCTGGTTCAGGCCATTGAGGATCGAGACCGATTGCGGCTTCGGCGAGATCAGCAGCATGAACAGGTTCTGCACGACAATGCTGACGCCGAAGGCAGTCAACAACCCCGTCGTCGTCGGCGCATAGCGGACCGGACGGAACGCCACGCGCTCGAAGACGACCGCCGCCAGCGCCGCCGCCGCGATGGCAAGCAGAACCGCGACGATTGGCGACGTCAGCCCCAGCGCCGCCGCCAGGAACACGCTGTAGGCCGAAACGCCGATGATCTCGCCATGGGCGAAGTTGACCAGCCCCATGATCGAAAACACCACCGCCAGGCCAAGCGCCACCAGCGAATATTCCGCACCGAAGGCAAGTGCGTTCAGAAGTTGCTGCAGAGCGTAGTCCATGCCGCGCCTACCCGCCGATATAGAGGTTGAGGAGGCCATGTTCGTCGGCAAGCCCGGACGGCGGTCCGTCGAAGCGAAGCGCGCCGGAACTCATGACATAGACGCGGTCGGCAAAGCGCAGCGCCTGCCTGGCGTTCTGCTCGACCACCAGCAGCGTCAGCCCTTCGGCCTTGAGTTGGCCGATGAAATCGAAGATCCGCACCACGATCTTCGGCGCCAGCCCCAGAGAAGGTTCGTCGAGAAGCAGAAGCTTGGGCCGCGACATCAGCGACCGCGCAATGGCCAGCATCTGCTGCTCGCCCCCCGAAAGCGTGCCGGCTGCCTGCGCGTAGCGTTCGGCGAGGACCGGGAACAGAGCGAGGAAGCGCTCCATGTCCTGGCGCACGCCGCGGGCGTCGCGCCGCGTCGCCGCGCCCAGCCGCAGGTTCTCGCCAACCGTCAAATTGGCGAAGATGTGCCGGCCTTCCGGCGTCGACGTCAGGCCGGCGCGAATGCGGTCCTCGGTTCGAACGCGCGATATATCCTGACCGTCAAGAACGATACGGCCGGCCGACGGCGAGACAAGGCCTGTCAGGGCGTTGATGGTCGAGCTCTTGCCGGCGCCGTTCGGACCGAGCAGGGCGACAAGCTCGCCCTGCCCTACCGACAGCGACAGGTCGCGCACGGCGGCAACCGCGCCGTAGCGCACGCTCAGATTCTCGACCTTCAGCACGAACCAGCCCGGATTGTCGCTCGCGGCATCATCAAAACAGCTTTGCCAATCAGTTCAACGCCGGGACGAAAGTCGGCTGCGTATCGGTAATGAGGACGCGCTTGCCGTTCGCGAATCCCATCACCGGCACGGCCTTGACCGGATAGCCCTTCTTTTCGGCGAAGGAGATGATCGGCGCCGTCGTGCCGGGATAGCCGCCGGGTGCACGGATCGCTTCGCGCAAGGCGGCGGGCTCTACGGTGCCGGACTTCTTCGCCGCCTCATAACTGATCTGCACCATATCCGCGCCGAGCGCGTCGAAGATGCCGTTGATCTTGTAGCCATCGGCCTTGCACTGCGCCAGGAAGTGGTCGATCGGGCTGTCGACGCCGGTCGCGCCATGGGTGGCGAACATCACCTTCTCCAGCGATGCCGGATCGCCGACGGTTCCTTCCAGCGACTTGTCGTCAAAGGCATCGCAGCCGGCGACCCAGCCGTCATAGCCATTGGCGCGCAGCTGGCGAATGAGGATGCCGACATCGGGCAGCACGCCGCAGACATGGATGGCGTCCGGCTTCTGCGGCAATGCCTTGATGCTGGCGATCTGCGGCGACCAGTCGGTGGTGCCCCAGGAATAGTTCAGCTTGGAGACAACCTTGCCGCCGAGATGCTCGAACACCTCCCCGAACCATTCCGGCAGCTTCTCGGAATAGGATCCGGCATCCGGCGAGACCAGCAGCGCCACGGTGCGCGCGCCTTTGCCGTAGAGCGCGTCGGCGGTGGCGGCCGCATTGATCGGATCAGGCACGGCGCCGGCGATGAAATTGTCGAGGCCGGCCTGCTGCATCTCGATCTGGGTGTTCGGCGCCGAAAACACGGTGGCCCCATAGGGCTCCGCGATCTGGGCGGTCGGGATCAGCGCATCCGGGAACGGCACGCCGGTGATGACCTGCGCGCCGGCATCGAGGAATTTCTGGCCGAGCGAAACCGAAAGCTGCGGGTCGGAGCGGTTGTCCTCGATCATCAGCTCGATCTTGGGATCGCCGGCGCCGGCCGCCTTGTTCAACTTGTCCGCCATGCAGCGAGCGCCTTCGGCCTCGCTGTAAGGCGCATAGGTGCCGGTCATCGCCACGGCGAGCCCGATCTTCAGATCGGCGGCGCCGGCATACGCCACTTGCAAGAGCCCAGCCGCGGCAATCGCGGCTCCCAAGATCATCCTGTCCATTGAACCCCTCCTTCTTCCTTGTTGTTGCAGTTCCCAGGCGCCGTCACGACGTCTCGGCCTGACCGACATAAACCTCGATGACGCGCGGATCGCGCCACACTTCTTCGGTCTGCCCGGATGCGATCACCTGGCCCTGGTCCATGACGCAGAGCCGGTCGCACAGCCGGTTGATGAAACGCAGATCGTGATCGATGACGATGGTCGCGCAGCCGACATCGCGGCGAATGCCCTCGATCGCCACCGCCAGCGTCTCGGATTCATCCTCATTGAGCCCGGCCGCCGGCTCGTCGAGCAGAAGCAGCAACGGACCGAGCGCCAGCGCGCGGGCGATTTCGAGCCGGCGCTGGCTGCCATAGGACAATGTCCCCGCCGGAATATCGGCGAAGCCGTCCAGCTGATACTGGGCAAGCAGCCTGTCGACGCCGATGCGGGCCGCGACATCGGGGCGAACCGAGCGACAGGTGATGTGTGCGACCTCGACATTCTGCCGGACGGTCAAATCCCTGAACAGCCGGATGGTCTGGAAGGTCCGGCCGACCCCGGCCCGCGCGCAATGCTCGGGACCGTGGCCGGTGATTTCCTTGCCTGCCAGCTTCACACTGCCGGCATCCGGCTTGAGCACACCGGCGATGGCGTTGACCAGGGTGGATTTTCCCGCACCGTTGGGACCGATCAAGCCGAGGATTTCGCCGGCCGCGCAAGACAGCGAAGCACTGCGCAAGGCCTGCACGCCGCCAAAGGTCTTGCTGACTGCCTCAACCGACAGCATCGGTCACCTCTCCCATCCCGGCCGATGGCTTTTTCTCCTGTCAGCCGGTCATCAGGATGCTAGACCCCTGACTTTTCCATAACAAGTATTTTTTTCCATTTTAGAAAATATTCTTGTGAGAGCTTAATCCGGCCCGGAATCCAGCCGGTCGGGATCAGACCCCGGCGCCAGCCGGCAGCCCGTCACGCGGAACCGTGTTCGACATCAGCATGACCACGGGCTCGTCGCCGAGCGCGATATAGGCGTGCCGCATTTCGCCGTCGAACAGGATGCTGTCGCCCGGTTGCAGCACCGTCGGGTCATAGTGGACCGTGTGCAGTTCCAGGCTGCCGCTGAGCACATGGATGAACTCCTCGCCCGAATGGCTGCGCCAGCCGCCATTCTCCTCAAAGCTCCTTGCCCGCAGCGTAACCCGCCAGAAAATGTTGGTCTTGTCGCGAAAATCGCTGCACAACACCTCGAATTCCATGGCGTTGCCCTGATGCAGGATGCCGCTGCCGGCGCGTGTGATCGAGCGGCGCGCCTGCATGCCCGGCTTCGGGCTGAACAGGAAGGAAGCCACCGGCACATGCAGCACGCCGGCGATCATCAGCGCCACATCGACAGTCAGGCGCGCCTTGCCGTTCTCGAGCTTCGACAGTTGCGAGACCGAAAGGCCGGAGCGCTCGCTGAGGTCGCGCAGCGTGATGTTCTGCTCCTTGCGCGCATCCCGGATCTTGCTGCCCACATTGCCCTGCATCGCCCACGCCCTTGGCTGTCGTGTTTCCAATTCGACAAGCTCTAGCGGGGTGGCCTGAGGGCGTCCAGCCTTTAGACGGCCAACCCTTAGACGACTAAGCCTGATTCCGGCCATAGTGACATCGCGACGGTGGCAAAGGCGGTCTCCAGGGTCTGGCTGACAAGCTCGAAATTTTCGGCGTCGGAAAGCAGGTCGTTGCGGACTTCGAGATAGAGGCAGGGCCTGCCCTGCTCGAGCCCATGGCGGTTCAGCGTGTAGCCAACCGCCTGACGCCAGTCATAGGGCGCGTTGTCGCCGATCCTAAGTCCCGCCTCGGCGCCGTGCGCGCCAAGGGTTTTGAGAACCGAGGTGACGAAGGGTGACGGCTCCCGCCACAGCACGCCGATATCGACATCGCGTCTGATGCCGCCCATCACCGGAGTAAAAGAGTGTATCGAGACGAGCGCTTGCCTGCCTGCCGCAGTCTCGACGATCGCCTGTTCGACCGGCGCCCAGGCAATGGACTTGCGCAGCCCGACATCGGCCGCATCGGGCGTCAGATTGCCGGGCACCGGGATGCCGCCGAGATCCGGGCGCATGAAGTCCCACTCGCCCGCCGGGCGGTTGTAGTCGAGGAACAGCCGCGAATAATGCGCGATCACGGCTGGCGCCCGCAACGTCCGCGAGAGCCGGCGCGTCAAGGCGTCGATGCCGATATCGACGGCGAAGTGCGTGCCGAGATAGGGCACTGCCAGGCCAAGATCTTGCCATGGGGCCGGCACGAGATTGCCGGCGTGCTCGGCGATCAGTAGATAAGGGCTCGCCGCGCCGGGCAACAGCCCCTCGACACTGGCTGCGGCCAGCACCTCGACGGTCGCATCGTCAAGTCCTGCAAGGCTCGCAGCGTTCACCACCGACATCCAATTCAGCCGATGACGGAGCGGACGTGATAGGCTTTCGCCGCCGTCGCTTCTGTCAGCCCGGCGCGGCCATTGGTGCGGCCGAGGCCCGAATTCTTGATGCCGCCCCAAGGCAGATGCAGGTCGGCATGGTCGCAGCGGTTGAGATAGACGGTGCCTGCCTCGACCTCGTCAAGCAGCGCCACACCGCGATCGATGTCCTGCGTCCAGATCGAGGCGCTGAGGCCGAAATCGCTGTCGTTCATCAACCGAAGCGCCTGATCGTCGCTGCCGACCGGCTGGATGCAAGCCACCGGCCCGAACAGCTCGTCGCGCATGATCTGCATGCCGTGGTCGACCCCGACCAGGACTTCCGGTGCGACATAGGCGGCGCCAAGCCCCGCGGCCTTGAGGGCGCCGTCCTGCGGCATCAGGCGCCGCGCCCCTGCCCGCACCGCGCTGTCGGTGAGATCGCGGATCGTGTCGGCGGCGCTCGCCCGCACCACCGGGCCGACCATCGGCTTCTCGCCGATCGGATGGCCGATGGTCCATTTCGCAGTCTCGGCGACAAGAGCGTCGACGAAGCGGTCATGGATCGCCTGGTCGACATAGATGCGCTCGACCGAGCAGCAGGACTGGCCGGCATTGGAGTATGTGCCTTCGGCGATCAGCGGTATCGCCGCATCGAGGTCGGCATCGGCCCGAACATAGGTCGGGTCCTTGCCGCCGAGCTCGAGATGCACCTGGGTGAAGGTGCCGGCGGCGGCCGCATGGACGCGCCGGCCGCCATTGACCGAGCCGATGAAGTTCACCGCATTGAAGGTGCCGGAGGCAATCAGGCGCTCCGCGTCCGCGTGATCGAGATGCAAGCTTTGGAAGACGCCTTCGGGACCGCCGGCGGCGCGGAAAGCCTCCTCGGCCACCTCGGCGATCAGCGGTGTCTGCGGCGAATGCTTGAAGATCACGACATTGCCGGCCGCAAGCGGCGACGTCACCAGATAACCCAGCATGGCTGTCGGGTAGTTCCAGGCGCAGATCGACAGATGCAGGCCTCCCGCCACCGGCCGGGCGTAGCGGCGGATGGTCTCGTCGGAGGGATAAGGCACGTCCGCCAGCGTTTGCGGAGCGATGTCGGAAAGCAGCTGTCCGATCAGCGCCAGGCGCGGCGTCTCATCCGCCTGCCACAGCGGGCGGCCTATCTGCCATGCGACCATCTCGGCGAGCGGTGCTGCCCGCGCCTTCATCTCCTCGCCGAAGCGCAGCAGGATCGCCAGCCGCTCGCCCAGCGGCATCCGCCGCCAGGACGGCAATGCCGCCCGAGCCCGCGTCAGCGCGGCCTCGATTGCGGTGCCGTCGGCATAGAAGCGCGTCACATAGGTCGAACCATCGACGGGAGAGGTCACGGAGAAGGTCCGCGCACCGGGATGCAAATTCATGGCCGTGAAATCCGTTCGAACTGGGAAGTCATCCGGGCACGATATCGCGATTTTCCATTTTGGCAAATTTTTTCTAATACCGCTTGATGGAATTTTTATCCGCCCCTATTGTCCGGCGATCGCGTTGGGCGGAGCACATGAGGGAAAGCAGATGATCGTTTATGATTTCACCGGCAAGCACGCGGTTGTCGCTGGCGCCGGTGGCGGCATGGGCGAAGCGATCGCGCTTGCGCTGCTCGAAGCGGGAGCCTCCGTGACCGCTATCGACGTGAAGGTTCGTCCGGCGTCCTTCGCATCCTATGACGACAGGCTCAATTTCGCGCAAGGCGATCTCACCGACGCCGCCTTCGTCGAACAGGTCGTCGGCACGGCGGGCCGCGAGCGCGGCGGCATCGACTATCTCGCCAATGTCGCCGGCGTGCTCTGGTTCGGTCGCGACCGGTCTGCCCTCGACATGGATCTCGACGTCTGGGACCAGGTCTTCAACATCAATCTGAAATCCTTCGTTCACACGGCACGATCGGTCGTTCCCCATATGCGCTCCGGCGGGCGCGGCGGGGCCATGGTCCACTTCTCGACCATCCAGTGGTATCGCGGCGACGCGAACCCGCAGGATGCCTACCAGGCGTCGAAGGCGGGCGTTTGCGCGCTGTCAAAATCGCTGGCCATGCAGCTTGCCGGGGACCGCATCCGCTCGAACGCCATCTGTCCGGGCATGGCGCTGACGCCGCTGCAGGCGCGCTGGGACACGGAGGAAAAGCGCTCCGCGGTCGCCAGCTACGCGCCGCTCGGCCGGATCGGCACCCCGCAGGACATGGCCAACGCGGCACTTTTCCTGCTCTCCGACGCGGCAAGCTACATCACCGGCATCGAACTTCCCGTTGATGGTGGTCTCTTGATGCGGATGTAACCGTCATGGAAGTGATCGGACCGCACCGGAAACTCTAACTCGCCGAAACCTTGCCCTGGATCGCCCTGCCCCAGTCGAGCAGCGGCCTGGCGCGCAGCGTGAAATCGACAAGCTCTTCGACCAGGGCCGGCGTGTGGATGCCGGCGGGGTCGATCGTGTGGCGGACGACGAAATGCCGGTTGCGGACAGCCTGGGCGAGATCGGCTTCGCTGACCTGCTCGAAGCCGCGTGGCGCCCGTTTCATGCATCCTTCCGTGTCGAGTTCGAGACCGGCTTTCTTAAGCCCGCCGATCAGGCCGCGGAATTCCGCCGGTTTGGTGGCGATCGCCTTTCGCATGGCCTGGAGCAGCTCCGGGCCAGGCTGCCACCAGGCAACGCCGGCAAAGCAACGGTCGAGCCCGATGTAAACGAAGAACACGCCCTGCTCCATCTTGGTGCCATCCGGCGACAGGATGGCCGACAGATGGCTGTTGTAGGGCCTTTTGTCCTTGGCAAAGCGCACGTCGCGGTTGATGCGGAACAGCGATTTCTTGCGATCGCCCCGCAAGCCCAGCCCCGCCGCAGCGAAGCGTCCGGAGAGCGTTTCGACCAGATCTCCGAACGGCTCATAGAGCTCGCGCTCGTAGAGGCCGCGGTTCTCCTGGAACCACTCCCGGCTCTGGTGAAAGTCGAGCGCCCTGAGAAATGGGATGGCCTTCTGGCCGAAACCGTTGAACGTGCCGGCCATCACGCCTTGCCGATCCGCGCGAGCCAGGCGTCCTCGTCGATCACCTCGATGCCGAGTTCGGTGGCGAGCTTGAGCTTGGAGCCGGCGCCCGGTCCGGCGACGACCAGATCGGTCTTGGCGGAAACCGAGCCCGCGACCTTGGCGCCGAGACGTTCCGCCATCGCCTTGGCTTCAGGCCGTGTCATCTTTTCCAGCGTGCCCGTGAACACGATCGTCTTGCCGGCGACCTCGCTGTCGGCCGAGACGTCCACGATATACGGCTTCGGATGGACCTGCGCGAGCAGCGCATCCAACACGTCGTCATTGCGCTCGTTGCCGAAGAAATCGCGCAGCGCGCCGATCACCGTGTCGCCAATGCCGTTGATCGATGGGAACACGGTGTGCGGATCGGCCGCCGCCGCCGTCTCCTTGCCGACGCGGATCAGCTCCTCGATGGTCGAGAAGGTCCGGGCAAGCACGGCTGCCGTCGTTTCGCCGATATGGCGGATGCCCAGCGCAAAGATGAAGCGGTCGAGTTCCGGTTCCCGGCGAGAGTCGATGGCGGCGAAAAGCTTGTCGAGGCCTTCGTAATTGCGTTCCTCGACGCTGCGCACATTCTTGCGGGTCTTGCCCGATGCGGCCTCGCGCTGCCTGGCCTGCTCCTCGCGCCGCTCGGCCAGCGCCTTGGTCACCGCCGGACGCCGATCCCTGAGCGTGAAGATGTCGGCGGCTGTCTTGATCAGTCCCGCGTTGAAGAAGATGTCGATGTTCTCGGCGCCAAGCCCCTCGATATCCAGCGCGCCGCGTGACACGAAGTGGCGCAAGCCTTCCACGGCCTGCGCGGGGCAGATCAGTTCGCCGGTGCAACGGCGGCGGGAATCTTCCTTGCCGGTCTTCTCGTTGATCTCGCGCGTCGCCGGCGAGCCGCAAATCGGACATTTGTGCGGAAATTCGTACGGCACGGCGTCGGGCGGCCGCTTGTCGACGACGACGCTGACGATCTGCGGGATGACGTCCCCTGCCCGCTGGATCACCACTGTGTCGCCGATGCGCACATCGATGCCGTCACGGATCGGCTGGCCGGTGCTGTCCAGGCCCTTGATATAGTCTTCATTGTGAAGCGTGACATTTTCGACCACCACGCCGCCAACCGTGACGGGCGCAAGCCTTGCAACCGGCGCCAGCGTGCCGGTACGGCCGACCTGGATGTCGATCCTCTGCACCGTCGTCATCGCCTGCTCGGCCGGGAATTTGTGGGCGACGGCCCAGCGCGGTTCGCCGGTGACGAAACCCCACCGGCGCTGCAGCTCCAACTGGTCGACCTTGTAGACGACGCCGTCGATGTCGTAGCCCAGCGATGAGCGCTGCTCCTCGATCAGGTGGTATTGCGCGACCAATTCCTCGACCGACTTGGCGCGCACCATCAGCGGGCTGATCTTGAAGCCCCACTCTTTGAATTTCTGCACCGAATCGTACTGCGTCGGAGCAGGATCCGCCGTCGTATAGCCCCACGCATAGGCAAAAAACCTGAGGTTGCGGCTGGCGGTGACGGCTGGATCCTTCTGGCGCAGGGACCCGGCCGCCGTGTTTCGCGGATTGACGTAGTCCTGGCCACCGGCCGCCGCCGACCGTTGCTTCAGCGCCTCGAATTCCGCATAGGTCATATAGACCTCGCCGCGTATCTCGATGACATCGGGCCAGCCCGAGCCTTTCAGGCGCTTGGGAATGTCGGCGATCGTCCTGAGATTGGCGGTGATGTCCTCGCCGACCGTGCCGTCGCCGCGCGTTGCGCCCTGCACGAACACGCCGCCTTCATAGCGCAGCGAAGCCGACAGCCCGTCGATCTTCGGCTCGGCGGTGAAAGCGATGTCGAGATCCTTGTCGCGGTCGAAGAACCGCCTGCCGCGTTCGATGAAATCGGCGACGTCCTGGTCGGTATAGGCCTTGGCGAGGCTGAGCATCGGCACCGCATGGCGCACCTTGGCAAAGCCCTCCGCCGGCGGCGAGCCGACCCGGCGCGATGGCGAATCCTCACGCACCAGGTCGGGGAAGCGCTCTTCGATGGCGAGGTTGCGCCGCGTCAGCGCGTCATACTCCGCGTCCGTGATTACCGGCGCGTCCTCGGTATGGTAGCGCCGGTCGTGCTCGGCGATCTCCGCCGCCAGCCGCTTCAGCTCGCTGGCTGCCTCGCTTTCGCTGAGCGAATCGACAGATTTTTCCGACATGTTTTTCTTCCCTGGACGTAGCGCGACACAATAGAACAGGATTCTCCCATGAGGGAGAGACCAGGCCCCGGAAAATCATTCCTGAACAGCGGGATGGAGCCATATCCTGACTCTGTCCGAAAGGCCGGGCTTTAGGTATCGGATGGCGTGTGGCTAAGCCGCGGCCGTATTCTCGCGCAGCAGCCGCTCGGCCGCGGCGCGGGCTTCGTCGGTGATGGTCGCGCCGGCCAGCATGCGGGCGATCTCCTCCTGGCGCGCCGCCCGATCCATCTCGGCGATGCCGGTTGCAACCCTGTCGGCGCCGCCGGATTTGGAGATCAGGAAATGCGTCGCCGCCCGCGCCGCCACTTGCGGCGCGTGCGTCACCGAAAGCACCTGCACGCGTTTCGCCAGCCGCGCCAGCCGCTGGCCGATAGCGTCCGCCACCGCGCCGCCAACGCCGGTGTCGATCTCGTCGAAGACCAGGGTCGGCGCCGAGCCGCGGTCGGCCAGCGCTACCTTCAGCGCCAGCAGGAAGCGCGACAGCTCGCCACCGGAAGCGACCTTCATCATCGGCCCTGGCCGGGTGCCGGGATTGGTGCGCACCCAGAATTCGACCTGGTCGATACCCTCCTCCATGCGGTTGTCGGCATCGCTCGTCATCTCGACGATGAATTCGGCCCGTTCCAGCTTCAGCGCCGGCAGTTCGGCCATGACCGCCTTGGTCAGCCCGACCGCCGAGGCATGGCGAAGCGACGACAGCTGCGCCGCCGAAATATCGTAGGCCTCGCGCCCGGCCGCGGCCTGCTTTTCCAATCCGTGCAGGCGCTCCTCGCCGGCATCGAGATCGGCCAGGTCGGCGACCATCGTGTCGCGCAGTTGCGCCAAATCGTCGACCGCCACGCTGTGCTTGCGCGAGGCGGCGCGCAGCGAAAACAGCCGCTCTTCCGCCTTCTCCAATCGCTGCGGATCGTATTCGGCAGCGCGAAGCGCGGCTTCGACACCGGACTGCGCCGCGTCGAGCGAAAGCATCGCCTCATCGAGCGATTTGACCACATCGTCGAGCAGGCCCGGCGCTTCGCTCACCTTGCGCTGCAGGCGCCTGAGCAGGCTGGCGAGCTGCGGCAAGGGCGAGGACGGTCCGGAGAGCACGTCCTGCGCGTCATGGATTTCCGAGGCGATCTTTTCCGCCCGCATCATCGTGGCGCGCAGTTCCGCCAGTTCGGTCTCCTCGCCGGGCTGGGGATCGAGCTTCGTCAATTCGGCGACCGCGGCCCTGAGATAGTCGGCCTCGCGCGCCGCTGCCTCGACCTTGGCGCGGTGCCTGGCCAAATCCTGTTCGCAGCTGCGCCAATAGCGCCACGCCTCGCCTGTCGCACGGACCGTGCCGAGATGACCGCCAAAACTGTCCAGCAATTCGCGATGCGCGCCTGGGTCGACCAGGGCGCGCTCGTCGTGCTGGCCGTGGATCTCGACCAGGGCGTGGCCGACATCGCGCATCAGCGTCACACTGGACGGCTGGTCGTTGACGAAGACGCGGGTGCGGCCGTCCGCCGTTTGCACGCGGCGCAGGATGATGTCGCCGTCATCCTCGATGGCGTTGTCGGCAAGCAGCACCCGGGCAGGATGGTTGCGCGGCACATCGAACACGGCAATGACCTGGCCTTGCGCCGTGCCATGGCGCACCAGCGAGGCATCGCCCCTGGCGCCAAGCGCCAGCGACAGCGCGTCGAGCAGGATGGATTTGCCGGCTCCGGTTTCGCCAGTCAGCACCGAAAGGCCGGACGAGAAGTCGATGTCCAGCTTCTCGATCAGAACGATATCGCGGATCGACAATCTGGAAAGCATCGCTACGCCTGCATCAGGCGCCGGTGATCAGCTTCCCGGCCTTGGATATCCACGACCCGGCATTCTCGCGCGGCGCAAGCCCGTTGCTTTGCAGGAGCTTGTAGGAATCCTTGTACCACTGGCTGTCGGGGTAATTGGTGCCGAGAACGGCTGCGGCGGTCTGCGCTTCCGATGTCAGCCCCATCGCATAGTAGCTCTCGGTCAGGCGCGCAAGCGCTTCCTCGACATGGCGCGTGTTGGAATAGTTTTCCACCACAGTGCGGAACCGCTTGACGGCCGCGATATATTCGCGCCGTTCGAGATAGTAGCGGCCGATCTGCATCTCCTTGCCGGCGAGCTGATCGGTGGCGAAGCGGATCTTTTCCTTGGCGTCGTCGACATATTCCGAATCGGGCCAGCGCGTTACCAGATCCTGCATGGTCTGCACGGTCTGACGCGCTTCCTTCTGGTCCTGGGTGACGTCCTTGATCTGCCGGTAGTAGCTGAGCCCGATGATATACTGGGCATAAGCGGCGTCGTCCGTCGATGGGTAGAGGGTGAGATAGCGCTTGGCCGAACCGATCGCCTCGTCATAGCTTCCCTTGCGATAGTCGGCGAAAGCACCCATCACCATCGATTTGCGGGCGAATTCCGAATAGGGGTGCTGGCGGTCGACCGCGTCGAACTTCTTGCTCGCCTCATCCAGGCGACCGGCGTTCAGATTGGCGAGGCCTTGGTTGTAGAGGACGTCTGCCGGCTCGGTCTGCTCGACATAGGTCGACAGATCGACATCCTTCTCGGATGACATGCAGGCCGCAAGGAAGAGCGATGGAACAACCACCGAAAGCGCCAGGAAAACAGCCCGTTGTGGCGCTTTCGATTGACCAACTCGCTTGAAGACCATGATTGGATTCCGCCCTTTCGGCGTTATTTTGATGCACTTTGCATGTCGTTGCCCCCAACCGGCACCCACTTTTGAGCGACATGCACCAGTTGTCGGCAGCAGCCATAAACCATAACCGCCTTGCCCGGCAACGCTATCGCCGGCCAATCGCACATTTTTGTGGCGGTTCGGCGTCGTCTGAACGCCTATGCCTTTTCAGCGGCCTGTGGTGCATTCATGCAACACAGGCCGATCCTCATAAGG